>JAHWKQ010000145.1 GCA_019347785.1 Actinomycetota bacterium | reverse complement strand
CTGCACCGCCTCAGCGGACTGGCGGGCGAAACGCTCCTTCTCAGCGTCCTCACGACTGAACGCCTTCACGACCCGGAGACCGGTCAGGACCTCCTGGACGACCTTCATCACGCCGCTTTCGATGCCCATGACGTGGCGGTAGCGGGGACGGACCCGACGGCTGTAGGCGCCTGAGAAGGCGAACAGGAACGGTGTCACGGCCAGCGCCACCAGCGCGAGCTCGCCGTTGAGCCTGAAGACCACCCAGATCGTCCCGACGAGCGACACGAGTGCGGCCCCGAATGGCAACAGGCTGTCGAGGGTGGCGTACTCGAACGACTCGGCGTCGTACTGGATCCGGTAGATCGAGTCGGTCGTACCCCGACGGTCGTGGAAGGAGAACGACAGTTCCTGCGCGTGGCGGAACAGCTTCGCCCGCACCGACAGGGTCATGCGCTCGGCGGTCACCGCGCGCAGGACCTGCACGGACAGCGCCTGGAACTGGGCCAACAGCACGAAGACGACCTGCAGCAAGGCCGCGGTGACCAGCAGCCGCCCGTCGGACCGGGTTGCGGCCGCGGGCAGCAACGCCTGCAGGACCGAGGGTAACGGCTGGTCACCGAGGACACTGTCGACGGCGATCTTCAGCGGCACCGGGCTCAACAGCAGCAGCGGCGTCGCGAGCAGCTCCAGGGCGAAGACCGCGCCGAAGTGACGCCAGTAGGACCGCACCTCGAGCAGGGCGGGCCACAGCACACCCCGGTGGCGCATGCCCTTCGCAGCCAATCGTCTTCCCCCGCAAGCCGGCCACGCCGGCGCCTCCCGCCGCCTGCCAGGGAAACGCCGGCAACGCGCGCAGTCAAGCCGGCCATCGCCGGGAGTTGACAGGCAACAGCCGGCGCGTCATTGTCCAGCATTGCGCGCTCGGCTGGCCCCGCCCTTCGGGGTCTGTCGGTGAGGGGGAGCGCGCGGAAGGCGGGGGATCGTCCGCGTGTCGGAACGCGTGACCACGGCTGGAAAGCACCTGGCCCTGGGCGGGGACCCGTTCCGGGTGAGGGGCGTGACCTACGGCTCGTTCCTGCCGAGGGTCGACGGCCAGCCCTTCCCGGAGCGACCGCAGCTCAAGAAGGACCTCGCCGCCATGGCGGCGGTCGGGCTCAACACCGTGCGCACCTACACGCTGCCGCCGACCGAGCTGCTCGACATCGCCGCCGAGGTGGGCCTGCGCGTGCTCGTGGGCCTGCACTACCACGACTGGCGCGACGAGCCCTCACCTGGGCGCGCCGGACGCCGGCGCATCGCCGACGCCGGACGCCGGGCGGTCGAAGAGGCGATGGCGCGGTGCGGTGGGCGCCCCGAGGTCCTGGCCGTGTCGGTCGGCAACGAGGTGCCGTCGGATGTCGTGCGGCTCTACGGCATCGCAGACGTGGAGGACGCACTGTCCTCCCTTGCCGCAGAAGTCCATGCCGCCGACCCCGGGATGCTCGCGACCTACGGGAGCTACCCGAGCACCGAGTACCTGCGGGTCGACGAGGCGGACCTGTTCAGCTTCAACGTCTTCCTGGAGGACCCGCTCGATCTGCGAAGATACCTGCGCCGTCTGCAGGTCGTCGCCGGCGACCGCCCGTTGCTCGTCGGCGAGCTCGGGCTCGCGGCGGGCGTGCACGGACGGACGGCACAGGCTGCCTCGCTGAGGGCGCAGCTTCTCGAGGCGGACGAGTCGGGCTGCGCGGGCGCCACCGTGTTCGCCTGGACCGACGAGTGGGGCGTTGCCGGGTACCCGGTCGAGGGCTGGGGCTTCGGCGTCACCGACGAGGAGCGCCGGCCGAAGCCGGCACTGGACGTCATAAGCACGTGGTGTCGATCGAGCGTGCGCGACCTGCGTCGGTCGTGGCCGGGGATCTCCGTCGTCGTCTGCGCCTACAACGAACAGGCCACCATCTTCGAGTGCCTCGCCTCGCTGGCACGCTGTGATTACCCCGACCTCGACGTGACCGTCTGCGACGACGGCTCCACCGACGCGACCAGGGACATCGCCGGGCGGTTCGGGTTCCGCCTGCTGCGCCTGCCGCACGGCGGCCTGGCCGCAGCGCGCAACGCGGGCGTGGCGGCCGCACGGAACGATATCGTCGCCTTCCTCGACGCCGATGCCGCGTGCCATCCCGAATGGCCTTACCACCTGGCGTTGTCGCTTGAGGACGGGGCCGTCGCGACCGGCGGACCGAACCTGCCGGTCCCGGATGCCGGGCTCGTCGAGCGCGCGGTGGCGGCGTCACCGGGTGCGCCGGTCGAGGTCCTCGTCGGCGACGATCGCGCCGAGCACGTGCCCGGCTGCAACATGGCGTTCCGCAAGGAGGCCCTGAGCGCGGTCGGCGGCTTCGATCCCGTCTACACCGCCGCCGGGGACGACGTGGACGTGTGCTGGAAGATCCTCGACGCCGGCGGCCAGATCGCGTTCTCGCCGGCGGCCCAGGTGCGCCATCACCGGCGCACCAGCGTGCGCGGCTATCTGCGCCAACAGCGGGGATACGGCCGCGCCGAACGGCTTCTGCGGCCCCGGCACGCGCGGCGGTTCAACCGCCTTCGCCAGGCTCGCTGGACCGGCGTCGTCTACGGCGGCTCGCGGCTTCTGCCGTCGCTGCTGCGCCCGGTCGTGTACCACGGCTCGGCCGGCGCCGCGGGCTTCCAGCCAGTGCGCCGACGACCCGCCCACGAGGCGGCGGCCTGGGCGTCGGCGCTGCTGCCGCTGACCGCGGCACCCGCCGTGGTGGGGCTGGCGCTCGCGCCCTGGAATCCGCCGCTGCTGTGGGTGCCGTTTGTGTCCGTGGCCCTTGCGGTGCTGTACGCGGCAGTGGTCGCCGCCGCAACACCGCCGCCGCGCGACGAGCGGCGCCCGGGCGCCTTCAGGGCCCTCGTTGCGTTCCTTCACCTGGCCCAGCCGTTCGTGCGCACCGCGGGGCGGCTCTCCGGTCCGCCTGCCGGCCCTCGGGTCCTACCCGAGTCCACCTGGGATGGCGACCGGTGGACCTGGATGAGCGACCTGGAGCGCCGTCTCGCGCACGCCGGTTGTGCCGTGCGGTTCGGACACACCGACGACGAGTGGGACCTCGGCGTGACTGTGGGGCCCTTGATGATCTGCCGTGTCAACGCGGCCGTGGCGTGGGGCTGGCAGCCTCGCTACCGCAGCCGGCTGCGGCCCCGTACCGCGCTGTGGGTGCTCGCCGGCACCTTGTCCGGCCTCGGCGCGTCCGGCGCCGCCGGGTCCTGGGTGCTGGGCGCCGTCGCCGTCGCCGCCTGCGCCGAGACGTTCGTGCTACGGCGGAGAGTCCACGCTGCCTTGCGTGCATCGACCGCCGACGCGGCCTGACGCGGCCCGTGGTTCCGCGCCATCCTCAGGCAGCCCCCATCCCCGGTCACCCGGGGGTGGCTCAGGCCAGCGCGGGCACTTCATCGGCGATCAGCTCGGCGATCGCGAGCGACGATGTCGCCGCCGGCGACGGCGCGTTGCGCACGTTGACGACGCGACCTCGGACGGACACGCGAAAGTCGTCGACGAGGGAGCCACTGGCGGCGACGGCCTGAGCGCGGACGCCCGAGGCTGACCGCACGACGTCGCGGCCGCGCAGCTCCGGCACGTAGCGGCGCGCTGCCGCGACGAACGCCCGCTTGCTCATCGCGCGCACGACCTCGCTCGCGCCGGTGCGCCAGTGGGTCCGTGCCAGGCGATGAAAGCCCGGCCAGGCCAGGGTCCGGAGCAGCTCCCGCGCGTCGACATCGCGGATGCGGTAACCCTCGCGGGCCGTGGCCAGTATCGCGTTCGGCCCCACCAGCACCTCCCCGTCGATGCGCAGCGTCAGATGCACGCCCAGGAACGGGTAGCGCGGATCCGGCACCGGGTAGATCAGGCCCCGGACGAGGTCACGGCGGTCGGCGCGGAGGCGGAAGTAGTCGCCCCGGAACGGGACGATGCGCGGGCCGGCCTCGTCACCGGAGGCCTCGGCGACGATGTCGGCGTACAGACCGGCGCAGTTGACGAGCCTGTCAACGGTCACGTCGCCCCTGGTGGTCCGGGCCGTCACGCCGTCGCCACGCTGGATGACCGACATCACGCGGGTGCCGGTGCGCACGTCGCCGCCTCCCGCGCGCACGTCGTCGGCGAACGAGCGCGCCACGACGGAGAAGTCGGTGATCGCCGTGCGCGGCGACCAGAGCGCGCGCAGGCCGGCGGCGTGCGGCTCCACCCGGCGTACGCCGTCCGCTTCGAGCATCTGCACGCCCTCCACGCCGTTCGCGGTCGCGCGCCGGTACAGCTCGTCCAGGCGCGCCAGCTCGACGTCGTCGACGGCGACGATCACCTTCCCGCACTCCGTGTAGGGCAGGTCCTTGCGGGCGCAATAGTCGCGCAGCAACCGCATGCCCTTGGTGCTCAGGCGGGCTTTCAGCGATCCGGGCGTGTAGTAGACACCGGCGTGGACGACGCCGCTGTTGCGAGCCGTCTGGTGGGCGCCGAGCGTCTCCTCCTTCTCGAGCACCACGATGTCGGCGCCGGGGTGCCGCCGCTGCAGCGCCCGAGCCGTGGCCAGCCCAATGATCCCGCCGCCGACGACGCCGATGTGTGCCTTTCGCATCAGTCCATCATCGCGCGGCCGCACTAGTCTTGGGCCGATGCGCGACGAGCCGGACGGGGCCCGCGAGGACTCCGGCGACGTGGAGCCCCGACGCCGGGGGACCGCCACCTGTCTGGTCACCGGAGCGGCCGGGTTCATCGGCTACCACCTCACCCGGCGGCTGCTGGCCGACGGCCACCACGTCGTCGCCCTGGACAACCTCGACGACTACTACGACCCGGCGTTGAAGCGGGCGCGCCTGTCCCAGCTCGACGGCGACGCCGACCTGCTGTTCCGCGAGGCGGACGTGTGTGACCGGGACCTGGTCACCGACCTGGTCCGCCGCCACCGGCCGGAGGTCGTCTTCCACCTCGCCGCTCAGGTGGGGGTCCGCGACTCGCTGCCCAACCCGCACGCCTATGCGCGGACCAACCTCGTCGGCTTCGTCAACGTCGCCGAGGCCTGCCGGCGCGGCGACGTCGGCCACCTGGTGTACGCCTCGTCGAGCTCGGTGCACGGGGCCAACGCCAAGACCCCTTTCTCGGTGCACGAGGAGGCGAGCCATCCGACGAGCCTGTACGGCGCCACCAAGCGCGCGAACGAGCTGATGGCCCACGCCTACAGCCACCTGCACACGCTGCCCACCACCGGCCTGCGCTTCTTCACCGTCTACGGCCCGTGGGGACGCCCGGACATGGCGTACTTCTCCTTCGCCGAGGCCATCGCGACGGGCCGGCCGGTGCGGGTCTTCGGCGACGGCCGCGCCCGGCGCGACTTCACCTACGTCGACGACGTCGTCGAGGCGGTGGTGCGCGTGGGGGCAAGGCCGGCCGCCGTTGACCCACAGTGGACGGCCCGGGCACCCGATCCCGCGACCAGCGACGCGCCGTACCGCGTCCACAACGTCGGCAGGGGCCGGACGGTGAGCGTGCGGGAGCTGATCGCCACGCTCGAGCGCCTGCTGGGCCGGGACGCGCGGGTGCGCTGGGAGGGCCCGCAGCCGGGCGACGTGCCGGCGACCCAGGCGGAGGTGGCCGACCTGCACGACCACACGGGTCTCACGCCCGCCGTCGGGTTCGCCGAGGGCATGCGCCGCTTCGTCCGGTGGTTCGTCGCCTACCGCGGGCTGGGGTGAGCCCGCCCTACGCCTCGTCGGTCACCTCCACCGGCGGCCGGCCGACGCTGGCGACCGTCAGGCCGTGCGCCGCCAGGGCGT
>JAHWKQ010000144.1:1558-5881 GCA_019347785.1 Actinomycetota bacterium | reverse complement strand
CGGGTCCAGCCCCTGGTGGCCGGCCAGAAAGTCCCGGCGCTCCTGTTTCATCCGGTCGACGGCCTCGTCGTACTCGTCGGTGCGGCCCAACGACTCGTACAGCCGGCGCGGCTGCAGGATGTCGGGATCCTCGACGCCGGGTACCTCAGCCCCGATGCTGTAGCCGAAGTCGGGGTCCTCGACCCAGCTGATCGTGCCCTCGGCGATGGCCTTCACGATCGCCGAGGTGTCGGGGATGCGGACCTTCTTGGATCCCTCGACGTCCTCGCCGCCGCCCACGCGCCCCGTGGACAGCACGAAGACCTGGAAGTCGTACTCCATCGAGGTGATCAGCTCGGCCAGGCGGTTGCCCTGCATGTAGTCGTGCTGCAGGAAGAACGGGTTCGTGCCCGGCACCCGCAGCGACTTGCCGGCCTCGGCCGATCCACCGGCCGACGTCCCCTTCGTCTCTCCCAGCATGAAGTAGGCGACGGCCTGCTCGTTGGAGTTCATGCGGGCGACCGCCGGGACGATCGTCTCGTTGCGGTTGAGGATCAGCAGGAAGTCGGCCTTTCCGAGCTTGCGCGGGTCGAAGTGGCGGATCTCGGACAGCTCGAACGTGCCGCGCCCGTTGGCGGTGTAGGAGTCATCGAAGAAGTCGACCCGCCCGTCGGCGTCGACGGCGACGTTCTCCAGCCATGCTGACGGCTTCGTCAGCGCCTGGTAGATGGTCGGCTCGTCGTCCGGATCGAGGCTGTAGGTCTTGGCGAAACTGCCGTTCTCCGTCGAGTGCACGTCCCCGCCGGGCACCAGCGCGACGAAATAGTCCTGCACGGGCAGAGACTCGTTCTGCCGCGTGAAGGTGGTCGTCGTCTTGCCCGTCCCCGAGAGCCCGACGATGAGGGCGACCCGGTCGCCCTCGGGAGTCGGGATGACCTTCGCGCCGCAGTGCATGGCCAAGCCGCCGCGCCGGTACACCCACTCGTTCCACATGCGCAGGCCGCCCATCTTCGACTCGCCGAAGTAGTCGGCGTTGAAGACCCGGGTGACCCAGTTGTCCAGGTCGATGGCGATCAGCCGGTCGTCTGGGTAGCCGGGGGCGTCGAGGTTGGGCGTGTACACGACCGTGAAGGCGTCCTCCTCCCGCCAGTGGGCGTCCCTGGGGTAGTACAGGTGCAGCTGCATGCCGGGGATGTTGGCGTGGGCACGCTCGATCATGACCCGCGCCGGGACCCGCATGGGAGAGTTCTCCGGGCCGATGTAGCCCTCGACGACGACCATGTCCCGGTCGGCGATCCAGGAGTCCTGGCGGGCCGCCACCCGGTCGTAATCGGCGCGCGCCATGGTCTGCTTGGAGGTACGCCCGGCCTCGTCGGTGACGATGAACGTCGACCCGGCCGACCTGGCCGTCACGCGCGCCCTGACGTTGTAGTTGCCGAACTCCGTCATCCTGCTGTTCGGCATGCCCTCCACCCACTGGCGAAGCCGCTCCTGGCTGGGGTTGACGGCAAGCGACGCGCAGGGCGGAAGCGTGATCGCCACGGTCGGCTCCCTTTCCTCACGGCGGTGGGGCCCATCCACCTGCCCCCGTTGGAGCACGCGATCGTACCCGCAGCGGGTCCCGGAGGGCACGCGCGGCCGGGTGCGCGCTCAACGCGGGCCGAAGCGCGGCGGGGGACCCCCCTCGAGGCGGGCCGCCCGGCCCTGGCGGGCCAGCAGCTCGAGTTGCGCGCGCACGTTGCGCCGCGCTGCGGAGCGCAGCGCCGGGTCGACGCCGGCGTAGACACGCTCGACGACCTCGTCCGGAGTGCGCGCGCCGCCGGCCAGCGCGGCCAGCACCTGCCGGGCGCGCTGCCGGCGATGGGCGAGGTAGTCGCCCACCCGGCCCCGGGCGTCGGCGACGACCGGGCCGTGCCCCGGGTACAGCGCCGTCGCCCCCGACCGGCCCACGCGGCGCAGGGACGCCAGATAACTTCCCATGTCGCCGTCCGGCCAGCCCACCGTCGTCGTGCCGCGGCCCAGGATGTGGTCACCGGTCAGCACGACGCCGGTGCCGCCGACCAGCAGGCAGACGTGGTCGGGACTGTGTCCAGGGGTGTGCAGGACCTGCAGGCGCACCCCTGCGATGGCCAGCCACCGGGCGTCGGCCAGCGGCGCGGCCCCCGGGTGGCCCACCATCCGCGGGGCCCATGCCAGCAACCGCGCGGACCAGGCGGCGGCCCACCCCGCCGCCTGCGCGTGGTCGTCGTGGTGGTGGGTCACGACCACGGCGGCGACCTCGGCGTCCCGCCCCGCGACGGCCTCCTCGACGGCGCGACGGTGCTCCGCCAGGGCGGGGCCGGGGTCGACGATCACCACCGCGCCGGCGCCGGGGACGCCGACCAGGTAGGTGTTGGTGCCGTCCAGGGTCTGCGGCGATGGGTTGGGGGCGCGCACGACGGTCGTGAGCTCGTCCAGCCGGGTGCCCCCGCCGCCCGCCGCCCCGGCGCCGCCGGTGCCCGTTGTGGACGCCATCCGCCATAGCCTAGTGCGGCCACCGCCCCGGCCGTTGGGGCAGGATGGTCGCATGCCGGCCCGCGGACAGGACACGCCACTGAGCGGGCTGCCGCGCGTCGACGACCTGGTGGCCGCGGCCGGGCGCCTCGTGGAGCGCCACGGCCGGCCGGCCGCGACCGAGGCGCTGCGGCGGGCGGTGGGGGACGCCCGCCGGCGGCTGCTTGACGGGGACACGCGCGCGCCCTCCGTCGGCGACCTGGTGGCCGCGGCCGGCCGGGACCTGGCCGCCCGGCGGCCCGGCGGGCCGCGCCGCGTCCTCAACGCGGCCGGGGTGGTCGTGCACACCAACCTCGGCCGGGCGCCCTTGTCGGCGGCGGCGCGCGAGGCGGTGTGGCAGGCGGCCGGCTACTGCGACCTGGAGCTCGACCTGGTCGGCGGTGGGCGCGGCTCCCGGTCCGCCCACCTGTCGCCGCTGCTGGAGGAGGCCTGCGGCGCGGAGTCCGGCTTCGCTGTGAACAACGCCGCCGCCGCGCTGGTCCTGGCACTCGCCGCCCTGACCGGGGGGGACGAGGAGCGGGCAGGCCCGCCGGGGCGCGAGGTCCTCGTCAGCCGCGGCGAGCTGGTCGAGATCGGCGGCTCCTTCCGGCTGCCGGAGATCATGGCCGCCTCGGGCGCGCGCCTCGTGGAGGTGGGCACGACGAACCGCACCCGTGCGCGCGACTACGTCACCGGCGGGTCCACCGCGCTGATCCTCAAGGTGCACCCGGCGAACTACACCATCACCGGCTACGCCGCCGCGCCGTCCGTCGCCGAGCTGGCCGAGGTGGCCCGGGGCGCCGGGGTGCCGCTGGTCCACGACACCGGGTCGGGGCTGCTGGACGACGCGCCCGACCCGTGGCTGGCGGGTGAGCCGAGCGTGCGCGGCTCGCTGTGCGCCGGTGCGGATCTGGTCGTGTGCAGCGGGGACAAGCTGCTCGGCGGCCCGCAGGCGGGCCTGCTGGTGGGCCGTGCGGACCTCGTGGACGCCTGCCGGCATCACCCGCTCGCCCGGGCGGTACGGCTGGACAAGCTCCGGATCGCGGCGCTGGTCGCCACACTGGAGGCGCACCTGCGCCACGCGGCGGACACGGAGGTCCCCGTGTGGGCGATGCTGCGGGCCGACCCGGCCGCATTGGCCCTCCGCGCGGACGCGCTGGCGAGAGGGGTCGGCGGCCGGGTCGTCGACGGGGCGTCCCTTCCCGGGGGAGGCTCGGCGCCCGGCTCGCGGCTGCCGGGCCCGGTGGTGCGCGTGGACGTGGCGGCGCCGGGTGAGGCGGCGGCCGCACTGCGTGCCGGCGACCCCCCGATCGTCGCCCGGGTCGACGACGGGGCGCTGTGGCTGGACCCGCGGACGGTCGACGCCGCTGACGACGCTGTGCTGGCCGACCGCGTCGCGGCGGTCGTGTCGGCGTGACGGGCGGCCGCGCCGCGGCCATGCTGCAGCGGTGGCGGCGGCGACTGATCGAGCGGGCCAGCGGCGACTCTCTGATGCTCGGGCTCGGCGCCGGGGTGGGCCTGGCCACGGGGCTGCTCGCGGCCGCCCTGATCGCGACGATCGCCTTCGTGCAGGGCCTGGCCTGGGGGGACCAGGCGACGGCGATGGAGCTGCTGCTGGTGCCCACCGTGGGCGGCTTCGCCGTCGGCCTGCTGCTGCGCTACTGGGCGCCGGAGTCCTCCGGCGGCGGCACGTTGCGCGTCATGAGCCTCGTTGCGATGCAGGGCGGCCGCATGCGGGCCCGGGTGCCCGCCGGCGGTGTGCTGGCCTCGGGCCTGGCCCTGGGCACGGGGGCCTCGGGTGGTCGCGAGGGC
>JAHWKQ010000144.1:0-1458 GCA_019347785.1 Actinomycetota bacterium | reverse complement strand
GCAGGTCGTGCGGGTCGGCGAGGTGATGACCGTCGACCCGGTCACGGCGCCGACCGACCTGCCGCTGAGGAGCTGCAGCAGCGTCGGCAGTCCTCGCGGTTGCGGGCCTGACCAACACCCGCTTCGTCGAGCTGGTCGTCGACGGGCGCGCGGCGGCCGCCGGCCGCGCCGTGCGCGACGCCGTGTGGCCGTCTCGGACGGTGGTCGTGGGCCTGCAGCGCGACGGGGAGGCGCTGGAGCCCAGGGGCGACACGGTCCTGCGGGCGGGTGACGAGGTCGTCGTGCTGACCTCGGTCGAGGCCACCGAGGATGTGCGCACGCTCCTCGGCGTCCCCGCTGAGCCGCCGGGGAGCACCCCGGCCTCCCGCGACTAGGCTCTGTGGGGCGATGGACGTCGTCTGCACCGCCGGCCACGTCGACCACGGCAAGTCGGCGCTGGTCAGGGCGCTGACCGGCATGGAGCCGGACCGCTTCGACGAGGAGCGGCGCCGCGGGCTCACGATCGACATCGGCTTCGCCTGGGCCCGGCTCGGCTCCCCGTCGCGGACGGTCGCCTTCGTCGACCTGCCCGGGCACGAGCGCTTCGTCGCCAACATGCTGGCCGGCGCCGGGCCCGTCGAGACCACGCTGTTCGTCGTCGCGGCCGACGAGGGCTGGATGCCCCAGAGCCAGGAGCATCTGGACATCCTCGACCTGCTCGGCGTCCGCCGGGGCGTCGTGGCGCTCACCAAGGCCGACACCGTCGACGCCGACACTCTGGAGGTGGCCCGCGAGCTCACCCGCGAGGCGCTGGAGGGGAGCGCGCTGGCGTCGGCCGACGTCCTGGCCGTCAGCGCCCGCACCGGCGCGGGCCTGTCGCGGCTGACACAGCGGCTGACCGACCTGCTGGCGGCCGCCCCGGCCGCCGCCGACCGCGACCGGCCGCGCCTGTGGGTCGATCGCTCGTTCACGGTGCGCGGCGCCGGCACGGTCGTCACCGGCACGCTGGCCGCTGGGCGGCTGTGCATCGGCGACGAGGTGTCGGTCCTGCCCTCGGGCGGGACCGGGCGGGACCGAGGGCGGGGGCCGATGACCGGGCGGGACCGGACGCGGGGCGTGACGAGCCGGGTCCGGGGCCTGCAGACGCTGCAGTCGCCCGTCGAGGAGGTGTCGCCGGGCAGCCGCGTGGCGGTCAACCTGTCCGGCGTCGATCGCGCCCAGGTCGCGCGCGGGGACGCGCTGGGGCTGCCCGACCAGTGGCTGGCCGTCGAGGTGCTCGACGCGTCGCTCCGGGCCCTGCCGGGCCAGCGCATCGGCCGACGGGGCGCCTGGCATCTGCACGCGGGGTCCGGCCAGCGGCTGGCCCGGGTGCTGCCGCTCGCCGGCCGGCCGGTGACGACCGAGGGGTTCGTCAGGGTGGAGCTCGAGAAGCCGATGGCGCTGACCGCGGGAGACCGCGTGGTCCTGCGCGAGGCCGGG
>JAHWKQ010000009.1 GCA_019347785.1 Actinomycetota bacterium | reverse complement strand
CGCCTTTAAGACCTGGTCCGGAGAGGCCGGAAAGGGGCTGAACACGATGCCGTCCGCCGGCGTCCCCCCCGCCCGCGAGCCGGGGTCATGAGCGGCTCGCCGAGGCCGATCCTCAACTCGCGGGACATGAGCCGTGCGCTCAAGCGGATGGCCCACGAGGTGCTCGAGCGCAACAAGGGCGCGGACCGGCTGGTGCTGATGGGCGTGTGGACCCGGGGCGCGCCGCTGGCGGCGCGGCTGGGGGCGGCCGTGGAGGCCATCGAGGGGATCGCGGTGCCGGTCGGCAGCCTCGACGTGAACCTGTACCGCGACGACTACGCCAGCGCCGGGCCGCGGCCGCTGGGCCCGACGCGCTTCCCGGGCCCGATCGACGGACAGGTCGTCGTGCTCGTCGACGACGTGCTGTTCACCGGGCGCACGATCCGCGCCGCGCTCGACGCGCTGATCGACAACGGGCGGCCGCTGGCGATCCAGCTCGCGGTGCTGGTCGACCGCGGCCACCGGGAGCTGCCCATCCGCGCCGACTACGTGGGCAAGAACGTGCCCACGGCCGCCAGCGACCAGGTACGGGTCCGCCTCGACGAGGTCGACGGGGTCGACGAGGTGGTCGTGGCCCCCGCGGTCGACCAGGAGGCAGGCTGATGCTGGGCCCCCACCTGCTGGGCGTCGAGGGGCTGACCCCCGACGACATCACGACGGTGCTGGACACCGCCGCGGGCTTCAGGGACGTCGCCCTGCGCCCCATCAAGAAGGTGCCGACCCTGCGGGGTCGCACCGTGTGCAACCTGTTCTACGAGGACTCCACGCGCACCCGCCTCAGCTTCGAGCTGGCCGCCAAGCGACTGTCGGCGGACACGCTGACGTTCTCCGCCGGGGGCTCCAGCGTCTCCAAGGGCGAGTCGCTGAAGGACACCGCGCTGACGCTGCAGGCGATGGGTGTCGACGCCATCGTCATCCGCCACTCCGCCTCGGGCGCCGCCCACCAGCTGACCCGCTGGGTGGGGGCCCACGTGCTCAACGCCGGCGACGGCGGTCACCAGCATCCGACACAGGCGCTGCTGGACCTGTTCACCATCCGTGACCACCTCGGCCGCATCGAGGGGCTGCGCGTGGCGGTCGTCGGCGACGTCGTCCACTCGCGCGTGGCGCGCAGCCTCGTGCAGGGGCTGGTGACCATGGGCGCGCAGGTCGACGTCGTCGCGCCGCCCACCCTGCTGCCGCCGGCGGTCGGCGCGTGGGGCGTCAGCGTCGGCCACGACGTCGACGCCGTGCTGCCCAAGAGCGACGTGCTGTACCTGCTGCGCGTCCAGCGAGAGCGGATGGGCCAGCAGTTCGTCCCGTCGGTGCGCGAGTACGCGCGGCTGTGGGGCGTCGACCGCGACCGCCTGGCGCACCTGCCCGCGGGTGCGATCGTGTTGCACCCGGGCCCCCTGAACCGCGGCGTCGAGCTGACCGCCGACGTCGCCGACGCGCCCTCGTCACTGGTCACCGAGCAGGTGACCAACGGCATCGCCGTCCGCATGGCCTGCCTGTACCTGCTCGTCGGCGGCGGGGCGGACCGGTGAGCGCGCTCACGTTCACCGGGGCGCGGGTCGTGGACCCGGCGTCCGGCCGCGACGAGCGGGCCAACGTGGCCATCGACGGCGAGCTCGTGGTCGCGGTCGGCACCGAGTCGCGGGGGATGCGCGTCGAGGCGGACGGGCTCGTGCTGGCGCCCGGCCTGGTGGACCTGCACGTGCACCTGCGCGAGCCCGGCGGCGAGGACGCCGAGACGGTTGCGACGGGCACGGCCGCCGCCGCCGCCGGCGGCTTCACGGCCGTGTGCCCCATGGCCAACACCGACCCGGTCGCCGACCACGCGGGCGTCGTCGAGCAGGTGCTCGGTCTGGCGCGCGTCGCGGGGCACGCCGACGTGTTCCCGGTGGGGGCGGTCACCCGGGGCCTGGCCGGCGAGGACCTGGCCGAGCTGGGGGCGATGGCGGCGGTGGGCGTGCGCTGCTTCTCCGACGACGGGCGCCCGGTGCGCTCGGCGCGGGTCATGCGCCGGGCGCTGGAGTACTGCCGCACGTGGGACGCGATCGTAAGCAACCACGCCGAGGAGGCGAGCCTCACCGACGGCGCGCAGATGAACGAGGGGGAGCTGTCGGGTCTGCTGGGCCTGGCCGGCTGGCCGCACGAGGCCGAGGAGGTCATGGTCGCGCGGGACCTGATCCTGGCGCACGGGCTGGGCGCGCGGGTGCACGTGCCGCACGTGTCCACGGCGGGCACGGTGGCCCTGGTGCGGGACGCGAAGGCGCGGGGCACGCGGGTCACCGCCGAGGCGGCGCCGCACCACTTCACGCTCACCGAGTCGCGGGTGCGCGACTTCGACCCGGTGCACAAGGTCAACCCGCCGTTGCGCGGCAAGGCCGACGTCGAGGCCATCCGCGAGGGCCTGGCCGACGGCACGATCGACGCCATCGCCACGGACCACGCGCCGCACCCCCCCGAGACGAAGGAACGAGAGTGGACGCACGCGCCCTGCGGGATGCTCGGGCTGGAAACGGCGCTGGGACTGGCCTGCACGGAGCTGGTCGGCGCCGGCGTGCTCGACCTGCCCCGGGCGGTCGCGGCCCTGTCCACGGCCCCGGCCCGCAGCCGGGACGTCGCCGGCCACGGCGGCCCGATCGAACCGGGGGCCCCGGCCAACCTGGTGCTGTTCGACCCGTCCGCACGCTGGACCGTCGACCCCGGGAGGCTGCACAGCCGCAGCCGCAACACCCCCTACGCGGGCAGGACGCTGACCGGACGTGTGGTGCACACGCTGCTGCGGGGCCGCTTCACGTGCCGCGACGGTGCCCTGGTCGAGGTGGCCCGTGACCCGTCCTGACGCGCTTGTGCTGCTCGAGGACGGCCTGGCCCTCCGCGGCGAGGGCTTCGGCGCCCGCGGCACCGCTTTCGGGGAGATGGTCTTCAACACGTCGATGACCGGCTACCAGGAGGTCCTGACCGACCCGAGCTACCACCGCCAGATCGTCGCGATGACCTACCCGCACATCGGCAACTACGGCGTCAACGACGTCGACGTCGAGTCCGACCGCGTGCAGGTCGCCGGGCTCGTCGTGCGCGAGGTGAGCCGGCGCGCGTCCAGTCACCGCGCCACCGGGGACCTCGACGCCTACCTGGCCTCCGCCGGTGTCGTGGGCGTCAGCGAGGTCGACACGCGCATGCTCACCCGCCACATCCGCTCGGCCGGGGCGATGCGCGCCGCGATCTCGACCGAGGTGCTCGACGCCGACACGTTGCTGGGCGCGGTCCGCGACGCGCCCCGCATGCCCGGCGCCGAGCTGACCACCGAGGTCGCCTGCCGCCGGCCCTACGAGTTCGGTCACCGGGAGGCCCGGCCGCGGGTGGTCGCCTACGACTTCGGGCTGAAGACGTCCAGTCTGCGGCTGCTCGCGGCCGCCGGCTGCGCCGTGCGCGTCGTGCCGGGGGGCACGCCGGTCGAGGAGGCTCTGGCCGCCCGACCCGACGGGGTGTTCCTGTCCAACGGCCCGGGCGACCCGGCCGCGGTCGGCCACGGGGTGCGGGCCGCCCGCGCCCTGCTGGCCGCCGGCGTGCCGACCTTCGGCATCTGCTTGGGCCACCAGCTGCTCGGCCAGGCCGTCGGGGGGCGAACCTACAAGCTGCCGTTCGGCCATCACGGCACCAACCAGCCGGTGCGCAACGAGGCTGACGGCACGGTCGAGATCACGAGCCACAACCACGGGTTCGCGGTCGACGCGGGCTCGGTGCCCGCCGACGGCGAGTTCGGCCGGGTCGTCCAGTCCCACGTCAACCTGAACGACGGCGTCAACGAGGGGCTGTCCTGCCTCGACGCCCCGGCCTTCAGCGTGCAGTATCACCCCGAGGCCGGCCCCGGCCCCCACGACGCCCACTATCTGTTCGACCGCTTCCTCGCCCTGATGGGCGGGGCCGGGGGCGTGGGCCGGAAGACGGGCGGGGCCGGGGGCGTGGGCCGGAAGACGGGCGGGGCCGGCTGATGCCGCGCCGCGACGACCTGTCCTCCGTCCTGGTGCTGGGCTCGGGCCCGATCGTCATCGGGCAGGCGTGCGAGTTCGACTACTCCGGCGCGCAGGCGTGCAAGGCGCTGCGTCGCGAGGGCTACCGGGTCGTGCTCGTCAACTCCAACCCGGCGACGATCATGACCGACCCGGAGATGGCCGACGCCACCTACGTCGAGCCCCTCACCCCGGCGATGGTCGAACGGGTCGTGGAGCGCGAGCGCCCCGACGCGCTGCTGCCGACCCTGGGCGGCCAGACCGGCCTCAACGTGGCGGTGGACCTGGCCGCCGGCGGCGCGCTGGCCCGGCACGGCGTCGAGCTGATCGGCGCCGGCCTGGAGACCATCCACGTCGCCGAGGACCGCCGGCGGTTCACCGCCGCCATGGAGGACGTCGGCCTGCGGGTCGCGCGCTCGGGCCGGGCCGCCGGCCTCGAGGAGGCCGTCGAGCTGGCGGCGCGGATCGACTTCCCCTGCCTGCTGCGCTCGTCGTTCACCCTGGGCGGGGCCGGCAGCGGGGTCGCCGGGGACCTCGACGAGTTCGTGCGCCTCGCCCGCGAGGGCCTCGCGGCCAGTCCCATCGGCGAGATCCAGGTCGACGAGTCGCTGCTGGGCTGGAAGGAGTACGAGCTGGAGGTGATGCGCGACCGCCGCGACAACTGCGTGGTCGTGTGCACCATCGAGAACGTCGACGCGATGGGGGTCCACACCGGCGACTCGATCACCGTCGCGCCGGCCCAGACCCTGTCGGACGCCGAGTTCCAGACGATGCGCGACGCCGCCTTCACCGTCATGCGCCGCGTCGGGGTGGAGACCGGCGGGTCGAACGTGCAGTTCGCCGTGAACCCGCGGGACGGCCGCATGACGGTGGTCGAGATGAACCCGCGGGTGTCGCGCTCGTCGGCGCTGGCGTCCAAGGCGACCGGCTTCCCGATCGCCAAGATCGCCGCCCTGCTGGCGGTCGGCTACACGCTGGACGAGATCCCCAACGACATCACGCGCAGGACGCTGGCCGCCTTCGAGCCGTCGATCGACTACGTCGTCACCAAGGTGCCGCGGTTCGCGTTCGAGAAGTTCCCCGGCACCGACCCGCGGCTGGGGACGCGGATGAAGAGCGTCGGCGAGGTCATGGCCATCGGCCGAACCTTCGCCGAGTCGCTGGGCAAGGCGCTGCGGTCGCTGGAGGACGGCACCATCGGGCTCCCGCACGTGAGCGGCGCCGACCGCAGCGACGGGGAGCTGGCCGCGGCCCTTCGCACGCCCGGGCAGCGGCGCCTGTTGGACGCCGCCGAGGCCCTGACCCGCGGCTGGGGCCGTGACCGGGTCGCGGCGCTGACCGGCTACGACCCCTGGTTCTGCGATCAGCTGGCGGGGATCGGCGAGGTGCGCGACCGGGTGGCCGCCCGCTCGGGGCTCGCCGGGGTCGACGACCGGCTGCTGGCGCGCGCCAAGCGGGCCGGCCTGTCCGACCTCGTGCTGGCCGGTTGCCTGGGCACCACCGAGGAGCGCGTGCGGGAGCGCCGTCGCTCGTCCGGTGTCCGGCCGGTGTTCAAGACGGTCGACACCTGCGCCGCCGAGTTCCCCGCGCACACCCCGTACCACTACTCGACCTACGAGTCCCACACGGAGGTGGCGCCGGTCGAGCGGCCGACCGTCGTGATCCTGGGGTCGGGCCCCAACCGCATCGGCCAGGGCATCGAGTTCGACTACTGCTGCGTGCACGCGGTCCTCGCCCTGCGCGACGCGGGCTTTGAGACCGTGATGGTCAACTGCAACCCCGAGACGGTGTCGACCGACTACGACACCGCCGACCGGCTGTACTTCGAGCCGCTGACCTTGGAGGACGTGCTGGAGGTCGTCGACGCCGAGCGGCAGGCGGCGGGGGGCCGGACGCCCGGCGTGCTCGTCCAGCTCGGCGGCCAGACGCCGCTGAAGCTGGCCCGTGCGCTGGAGGCGGCCGGCGTGCCCGTCCTGGGCACCCCTCCGGACGCCATCGACCGGGCCGAGGATCGTGGGCGCTTCGGCGCCCTCCTCGACGGTCTCGCCATCCCCCAGCCGCCCGGCGGGACGGCCCGGTCGCTCGAGGAGGCCCTCGAGGTCGCCCGGCGCATCGGCTTCCCGGTGCTCGTCCGCCCCTCCTACGTGCTGGGCGGGCAGGCCATGCAGATCGTCTACGACGCCGGCCAGATGCGCGACTGGCTGCTGGCCCACGCGGGGGAGGGGACCGTGCTCGTCGACAGGTTCCTGGAGGGTGCCGTCGAGGTCGACGTCGACGCGGTCTTCGACGGCGACGAGCTGTTCGTCGGCGGCGTGCTCGAGCACATCGAGGAGGCCGGCGTGCACTCGGGGGACTCGGCGTGCGTGCTGCCGCCGTACACCCTGGGCCGGACCCAGACGGCCCAGCTGCGCGAGTACACCGAGGCGATCGCCCGGGGGCTGGGCGCCCGCGGGCTCATCAACGTCCAGTACGCCGTGCGCGACGAGGTCATCTTCGTGCTCGAGGCCAACCCCCGCGCCAGCCGCACCGTCCCGTTCGTCTCGAAGGCCACCGGGGTGGCGCTGGCCAAGGTCGCCGCCCGCGTCATGGTCGGCGCGTCGCTGGCGGACCTGCGGGCCGAGGGACTGCTGCCCGAGGCGGACATGGTCGCCCGGCCGCCGACGGACTACGTCGCCGTGAAGGAGGCCGTGCTGCCGTTCAACCGCTTCCCCGGCGTCGACACGCGGCTGGGGCCGGAGATGCGGTCCACCGGCGAGGTCATGGGCATCGACCCGGACTTCGGCGTGGCCTTCGCCAAGAGCCAGGCCGGCACGGGCGCGATGGTCCTGCCCAGCAAGGGCACGGTGTTCGCCTCCATCGCCGGCCGGGACAAGCGTGCGATGATCTTCCCCATCAAGCGCCTGTCCGAGCTGGGGTTCGCCGTGCTGGCGACCGACGGCACGGCGGAGACGCTGCGCCGGGCCGGTGTCCACGCCCAGGTGGTGCGCAAGTACAGCGAGGGAGAGCCCAACATCGTCGACCGCATCGTCGCCGGCGAGGTCGACCTGGTCCTGAACACGCCGCGCGGCTCGGGGTCCCGCGCCGACGGCTACGAGGTGCGGACCGCGGCGGTCTCCCACGGCGTCCCGTGCATCACCACCATGCCCGGCATCCTCGCGGCCATCCAGGGCATCGAGGCGCTGCAGGCCAACGCCGTGGACGTCCGCAGCCTGCAGGCCTACCACGCCGCCACCCGGCGGGCGGGCGCGCCGGAGACGCGGTGAGCGGGGCCGCCTACCGCGTGTCGGCCGCGGCGGGCCGGGCGCGCGGCCGGGACGAGGGGCCGGTGCAGGAGACCGGCGAGGTGATGGGCAGTCGGCGTGTCGGCCCCTACACGCTCCTGGACGTCGTGGCCCCCCACGTCGCCGTCCGGGTGCTGCCGGGCCAGTTCGTGTCCGTCGCGGTCGACGGCCCCGAGACGCTGCTGCGCCGGCCGTTCTCGGTCAGCGGCATCAGCGGCGCCCCGGCCGGCGGGGGCATCGAGATCGTCTTCGAGACGCTCGGACCCGGCACCGTGTGGCTGGCCGGACGGGACCGTCACGACGCCGTGGACGTCGTCGGCCCCCTGGGGCGGCCGTTCACGGCCCCGCCGGAGCCGGCGCCGTGCCTGCTCGTGGGTGGTGGCTACGGTGCCGCGCCGCTGGTCCTGCTCGGCCGCACGCTGCGGGAGCGGGGTCTGCGGGTGGACTTCCTGCTGGGCGCGGCGACCCAGTCGCGGCTGCTCGGCGTCATGGACGCCAAGCGCATCGCCGGCACGACCACCGTCACCACCGAGGACGGCTCGGCGGGGCGGGCCGGGATCGTCACGGACGCGATGGAGGACGTGCTGGACGCGAACGGCTCCGGGGCGGTGTACGCGTGCGGGCCGATGCCGATGCTGGCCGCCGTCAGCGAGGTCGCGGCCGGGCGTGGCGTGCCGGTGCAGGTCGCCGTCGAGGAGTCGATGGCCTGTGGCGTGGGCGTCTGCTGGTCGTGCGTGGTGCCCTACCGCCGCGACGACGGGGTCGCCAACGTCCGGGCCTGCCTGGACGGGCCGGTGCTGGACGGGGCGCGCGTGGACTGGCCGACGCTGCGGACGTGGTGGGCCGGGGGCGCCCAGTCCCCGGAGCTCACGCCGTGACCTCCGGCTCGCAGTCGCAGCAGGTCGTGGACGTGGCGGAGGCGCGGCCGGCCGGCGTCGACCTGTCGGTCGACCTCGGCCCGGTGACGCTGGCCAACCCCGTGCTGGCCGCCAGCGGGTGCTTCGCCAGCGGGCGGGAGATCGACCGCTTCTTCGACGTGGACCGCCTGGGCGCCGTCATCGTCAAGTCGCTGACCCTGGAGCCCCGCGGCGGCCTGCCGACGCCGCGGATGGCCGAGACGCCCAGCGGCATGCTCAACGCGATCGGGCTGCAGAACCCCGGCCTCGACAGGTGGCTGGCCGAGGACCTGCCGTGGCTGCTGGACGCCGGGGTGCCGACGATCGTGAGCATCGCCGGCAACACCGTGGACGAGTTCGGCGCGCTGGCCCGCGCGCTTCGGCGGGTGAGAGGCCCGGTCGCGGTCGAGGCGAACATCTCCTGCCCCAACGTCGAGGACCGTGACCGCGTCTTCGCCTGCCGTCAGGACACGACCGGCGAGGCGGTGCGGGCGGTGACCGACGTGCTGCACCTGCCGGTGTTCGCCAAGCTCAGCCCCGACGTCCCCGACATCGTCGCCATCGCCGAGGCCGCGCGGGCGGCCGGGGCGACGGGGGTCAGCCTCGTCAACACGCTGCCGGGGATGGCGATCGACGTCGAGCGCCGGCGCCCCAGGCTCGCCGCCGTCACGGGCGGGTTGTCCGGTCCGGCCATCAGGCCGGTCGCCGTGCGTGCCGTCCACCAGGTCCACCGGGCCATGCCGTTGATGCCGATCATCGGCATGGGAGGTGTGCGCACGGTCGCCGACGTGGTGGAGCTCGTCCTGGCCGGCGCGAGCGCCGTGGCCGTGGGCACCGCCACCTTCGTCAACCCCATGGCCACGCTCGACCTCGTCGAGGGTCTGCCCGGCTGGCTCGCCGCCCGGGGCCACACCAGCGTGGCCGACCTGCGCGGCGCCGTCTCGTCGTGAACCGTCTCGGCCGTATCCGGCCCGGACGCTCCCATCCACAGCAGCGCCCCTGCCCGCGGGCCATGATCGCCGTGCGGCCGGTAGGTTTCGCGCATGCGGGGGTGGACCGCACTGGCCGAGCTCGCACGCGGACAGCACGGAGTGGTCCACGTGCGCCAGGCCGAGGCGCTCGGAATCCCGAGGCGCACGGTGAACGCCCGGGTGCACGGGTGGGGGTGGACCCGCCCCCAGCGGGGCGTGCTCGGGCTGCCGGGCGCCCCGTGCACGTACGAGCGCGACGTCAGTGCCGCGCTGCTCGTGGCGGGCACACGCGCCCTGGCGGCGGGCTGGACCGCCGCCCACCTGTGGGCACTGACCGACCGGCGTGTCCGTCCCGTGCACATCGTGGTCCCCCGTGACCGGCGGATACGGCCCATGGCCGGTGTCCGCGTGACGCGCTCCGGCACGCTGTTGGCGAGTGATGCCCGCCGCGCGCGGGCCCTGGCCGTCACGAGCGTGGCGCGCACACTGTGCGACGTGGCGGCGGTCACCTCGGTGGACGAGCTGCGCGAGCTCGTCACGGTCGCCGTCCAGCGGCGCTCCTGCCGCCTGCCCGACCTCGGGCGGCGCAGCGCCGCCATGGGGTCGTTTCCCGGCAGCGGACGCCTGCGGCGGGTCCTGGCCGAGCTGGATCAGGACCGGACCGACTCGGTCCTGGAGCGTCGGGTGCGACGGCTCCTGCGCGCGGCGGGCGTGCCACCCCGGCCGGGCGTGTTCCCGGTCGTGCACGATGGTCGGGTGATCGCGACGCTGGACATCGCCTACCCGGCCCAGGCGGTCGGCATCGAAGTCGACGGGTTCCGCTATCACGCGACGCCCGCCCAGAAGGACCGCGACGACAGGCGGGAGAACGCGCTGCAGGCCGCCGGCTGGACGATCCTGCGGGTCTCGGAGCGGCGCGCGCGGACGGATGCCGACGGTTTCGTGCGCCAGTTGCGGGCGGCCCTGGCATGGGAGCATCCCGGCCGTATCCGGCCCGGACGCTCCACGGGCGATGAGAGCCTGCCATGAACCCGCTCATCGTCGCCCTGGACACCGCCGACCTCGGACGGCTGTCCGACCTGGCGGGCGCCGTCGGGCCGTCCGCCGGTCACCTGAAGGTGGGGCTGCAGGCGTTCGGGGCGCACGGCCCGGCGGCCGTCGAGGCGGCGGCGGCCCACGCCCCGGTCTTCTGCGACCTGAAGCTGCACGACATCCCGACCACGGTCGCCGGGGCCGCCGCCGCCATCGCCGGGCTGGGCGTGGGGATGCTGACGGTGCACGCGTCGGGCGGCCCGGACATGGTCGCGGCCGCCGTCCGGGCTGCGCCGCGGGTGCGGGTGCTCGCGGTGACCGTGCTGACCAGCCTGGACGACCGGGCGTTGGCGCGCGTCGGCCAGCCGGCGGCTGGCCTGCAGGTGCCGCGTCTGGCCCGGCTGGCGCTCGACGCCGGGGCGGGCGGGCTGGTGTGCGCCCCGACGGACGTGGCGGCGGTGCGGTCGGCGGTCGGCCCCGACGTGGTGCTGGTCGTGCCCGGCGTGCGCCCGGCCGGGACCGGGGCCGACGACCAGGCGCGGGTCGCCACGCCGGCCGAGGCGCTGCGCGCGGGCGCCGACCATCTGGTGGTGGGACGCCCGGTGACGGCCGCCGCCGACCCCGGGGCGGCCGCCCGGGCGCTGGCCGCCGAGCTGGGGGCGTCCGGCCGGCCGGCTCGGGCGTGACCGACCAGGACGTCGCGGCGCTGTTCGAGCGCCTCGGCGTGCTGCGCGGCGGGCACTTCCGGCTGTCCAGCGGCCGGCACTCCGACACCTACCTGCAGTGCGCCCTGGCGCTGCAGCACCCGCACGTCGCGCTGGACCTGGGTTCCGCCCTGGCCGGGCGGGTCCGCGACCGGACCCCGGACGTTGTCGCCTCTCCCGCGGTCGGGGGGATCCTCGCCGGCTTTGCGGTCGCCGCCGCGCTGGGGCGCCGCTTCGTCTTCGCGGAGCGCGCGGATCGCCCGGGCATGGCGCTGCGGCGGGGCCAGGTGGTCGAGGAGGGGGACCGGGTGCTGGTCGTCGAGGACGTGGTCACCACCGGGGGGTCCGCCGCGGAGGTCGCCGCGCTGTGCGCCAGGCGTGGCGCCACGGTCGTCGGCGTCGCCGCGCTGGTGGACCGCTCGGGCGGGCTGCCCGCCGAGGAGCGGCCCGCCCAGCCGGTGACCGCCCTGCTGGCGGTCGCCGCCGGGGCATGGACGCCGCCCGAGTGCCCGCTGTGCGCGCGGGGGCTGCCCCTCGAGTCGCCCGGCAGCCGCCCCGGCCGACCGGGCGGCCCCGGCCGTCGTTGACCGGCGGCGGCCAACGGTTAGGATGCGCCCGCAAGCCCCGCTACCGCCGCATCGCGGGAGGTCGAACAGATGCCCCTGCCCGAGCTCGACGAAAACGCCAGGCGCCAGGCCCTCGACAAGGCGGGGCATGCGCGCAGGGTCCGCGCCGACCTGAAGCGGCAGCTCAAGGCCGGTGAGATCGACTTCAAAGAGGTCCTGCGACGCGCGGACAACGACGAGGTCGTCGGCAAGACGAAGGTCTCGGCCGTGCTCGAGTCGCTGCCACGAGTGGGCAAGGTGCGGGCGCGCAAGCTGATGGACCGCCTGGAGATCTCGCCCTCGCGCCGGCTGCGCGGGCTGGGCGCCAACCAGCGGGCCAAGCTGCTCGACCAGTTCAGCACCCAGCGCTCCTAGAGAGCGCGTGCCCCCGGGACGGCTGCTCGTCGTCAGCGGCCCCGGGGGGGTCGGCAAGGGCACGGTGGTCGCTGCCCTGCGCGAGCGGCTGCCGGAGCTGGCCGTGTCCGTGTCGGCCACGACCCGCCCCCGGCGCTCCGGCGAGGTCGACGGGGTGCACTACCACTTCCTCGACGACGGCGCGTTCGACGCCCTGGTCGGGTCCGGTGGGCTGCTGGAGTGGGCCGAGTTCGACGGGTGGCGCTACGGCACCCCGTGGGCGCCCGTCGGCGAGGCCCTGGCCCAGGGGCGCCCGGTCGTGCTGGAGATCGAGGTGCAGGGTGCCCGCATGGTCCGCAGCCGCTACCCCGAGGCGGTGCTCGTCTTCCTCGTCCCCCCCTCGGAGGAGGCGCTGCGCGATCGCCTGCGCCGGCGGCGCGCCGACACTGCCCAGCAGATCGACCGCCGCATCGCCATCGCCCACTGGGAGCTGAGGCAGGCGGGGGAGTTCGACCACATCGTGGTCAACAACCGCGTCGAGCAGGCCGCGGACGCGATCGCCCGTATACTTGCGGTGACCCCGGCCGTGCCCCGGGGGCCACGCCACACAGGGAGTTGAGCCGCCATCGCGACCATCGACGAGCTGCTGGCGACCGTGGACAGCAAGTACACGCTGGTCCACATCGCCGCCCGCCGCGCCCGTGAGATCAACCTGTACTACCACTCGCTCGGCGAGGGCCTCGGCCAGTACACGCCCCCGCTCGTGGAGCAGGTGGACTCCAACAAGCCCCTGTCGATCGCGCTGGAGGAAGTCGCCGCCGGCAAGATCGTGCCGCAGTACCCCGGTGACGCCCGACGGGTGGCCGAGGAGCTGCTGGGCGGCGAGGACACCGAGGACACCGAGGACACCGAGGACGCCGACGCCGCCGACGCCGAGGACGCCGACGCCGCCGAGGTGCTGTCGCTGGGCGCCGACGAGGCCCCGGCGGAGGAGCCCGACGACGACGACGCCTGAGCGGACGCGCGGCGGGGAGACGGACGGGGACCGCGAGCCGAGCGCCGACGTCTCGCCGGACCGGCTGTCGGGCCGCCACGTCCTGCTCGGCGTGTCCGGTGGGATCGCGGCGTACAAGGCCGCGTCGCTGGCCCGCGGGCTGGTCAAGGCCGGGGCGACCGTGCAGGCGGTGCTGACCGAGCACGCCGCGGCGTTCGTCGGCCCGCCGACCTTCGCCGGGCTCACCGGCAGGCCCGCCCACACCGGCGTGCTGACCGACGCCCACCGCGTGCTGCACGTGCGGCTCGCCCGCGAGACGGACGTGGCGGTCTTCGCACCCGCCACCGCCAACCTGCTGGCCAAGCTCGCGCACGGCCTCTGCGACGACCTGGTGACGAGCGTCTTCATGTGCCTGCGCTGCCCCGTCGTGCTGGCCCCGGCGATGCACACAGAGATGTGGGCGCATCCCGCCACCCGGGCCAACCTGGCCGTGCTGCGCGATCGCGGCGCCACCGTCGTGGAGCCGGGCGAGGGCGCCCTGGCCGGCGGCGACAGCGGCCCGGGCCGCCTGGCCGACGAGGACGAGCTGCTCGAAGCCGTGGCCCGGGCGCTGGGCACCGCCTCGGGGCCGTTGGCCGGCCGCCGCGTGCTCGTGACCGCCGGAGGCACCCGGGAGCCCATCGACCCGGTCCGGTTCATCGGCAACCGCTCCAGCGGCAAGATGGGCTACGCGCTGGCCGCCGAGGCCGCCCGACGCGGCGCCCGTGTCGACCTCGTCAGCGGGCCCAGCCACCTGGCGGATCCACCGGGGCTGCGGTCGGTGCGACGGATCGAGACCGCCCGGCAGATGCGCGACGCCGTCATGCAGCTGTGCGACGACGCCGACGTGGTCGTCAAGGCGGCGGCCGTCGCCGACTTCCGCCCCGCCAGCTACGCGGCGCAGAAGGTCAAGAAGGACGACGAGGGCTTCACCGGCGTGCCGTTGGAGCGCAACCCCGACATCCTCGCCGAGCTGGGCAGGCGCAAGGGGCACCGGGTACTCGTCGGCTTCGCCGCCGAGACCGACCTGGCGGAGGAGCGCGGCCGGGAGAAGCTGCACCGCAAGGGGCTGGACCTCATCGTCGTCAACCGCGTCGACGCCCCCGACGCGGGTTTCAACGTCGACACGAACCGCGCGGTGCTGCTGTCCGCCGGCGGGGGCCGCAGCGAGGTGGCGCTCACGTCGAAGGCGGGCCTGGCCCGGGTCGTCTGGGACCGGGTGGAGTCGCTGCTCGACGAGACGCGGCCGCCGGCCCCCGCCGACGCGTCGACCCCGTAGAGTCTGGGTCGGTCGAGGCGGAAGGAAGCACGCTCCCATGGCGCACACATGGCTGTTCACCTCCGAGTCGGTCACCGAGGGGCACCCCGACAAGGTCGCCGATCAGATCTCCGACGCCGTCCTGGACGAGGTCCTCGCCAACGACCCGGAGCCCGAACGGGCCCGGGTGGCCTGCGAGACCCTTGTCACCACCGGGCTCGTGGTCGTCGCGGGGGAGATCACCACCCGCTGCTACGTCGACATCGCCAGGGTCGCCCGCTCGACCATCACCGGCATCGGCTACGACCGCGCCGCGGCCGGCTTCGACGGCCACACCTGCGGGGTCCTCGTCGCCCTCGACGAGCAGTCCCCCGACATCGCCGGGGGCGTCGAGCGCTCGCTGGAGGCCCGCACGGCGGCCGGGGGCGGCGACGACGCGCTCGGCCGGCTCGGCGCGGGCGACCAGGGGATGATGTTCGGGTACGCGTGCCGCGAGACCGACGCCCTCATGCCCATGCCGATCCACCTGGCCCACCGGCTGGCCGAGCGCCTCGCGCAGGTGCGCAAGGCCGGGACGCTGCCGTACCTGCGTCCGGACGGCAAGACGCAGGTCACCGTCGAGTACGACGGCAACCGGCCCGTGCGGCTGGTGCGCATCCTGGTGTCCACCCAGCACCTGCCCGACATCGACGTCGACACGCTGTTGCGCCCGGACCTGCTCGAGGAGGTCATCGCGCCGGTGGTGCCCCCGGGCCTGGCGTGGGACCCCGCCGACGTGCTCGTCAACCCCAGCGGTCGCTTCGAGGTGGGCGGCCCCCACGCCGACGCGGGCCTGACGGGGCGCAAGACGATCGTCGACACCTACGGCGGCATGGCCCGCCACGGCGGGGGCGCGTTCAGCGGCAAGGACCCGACGAAGGTGGACCGCTCCGCGGCCTACGCCGCCCGGTGGGTCGCCAAGACGATCGTTGCGGCCGGGCTGGCCGAGCGCACCGAGCTGCAGGTCGCCTACGCCATCGGGGTCGCGCACCCCGTGTCGATGACGCTGGAGACCTTCGGCACCGAGTCCCACGACCCGGACAAGATCCTGGCCGGCGTGCGGGAGGTCTTCGACCTGCGCCCCGCCGCGATCATCCGCGACCTGAACCTGCTCAGTCCCGTGTACGCGCGGGCGGCCAGCTACGGCCATTTCGGGCGCGAGGGCGCGGGCTTCACGTGGGAGCGCACGGACCGCGCCGACGCCCTGCGGGCGGCGGCGGGAGCGTAGCCATCCCCGCCGCCGCCCCGGCGGCGTACGCCCGCGTCGTCGTCGAGGTCGCCCCGGCCCACCTCGACCGCCCCTTCGACTACGCCGTCCCGGACGGTGTCGCCGTCGCGGTCGGCCAGCGGGTCCGGGTGCCCTTCGCCGGCCGGCGCGTGACCGGCTGGGTCGTCGCCACCGGGCGGGAGACGGCGACCGACCCGGCGCGCGTGAAGCCGATCCTCGCCGTGCAGGGGACTGTGCGGTGGTTCGACGACGACGACCTGAGGCTGTTCCGGTGGGTCGCGGACCGCTACTGCGCCTCGCTGGCCGACGTGCTGCGCCACGCCCTGCCGCCGCGGGTCGCGGCGGTCGAGGCCGAGGCCGCCGACTGGGGGCCGCCGGCGGCGCCCGCCGGGGCCGAGCGGCCCCCGTGCCCGACGCCCGCGTGGCGGCCGTACGACGCCTCGGCCCTGCTGCGGGCCGTGTGGCGGCCCTCGGGCTCGGCGTTCATGTGGCGACCCCTGCCGCGTGAGGACGTCGCGGCGCTGGCCGGCGACCTCGTCGCCCGCTGCCTGGCGGCCGGCCGCTCGGCGCTGGTCCTCGCGCCCGATCCCGCCTCCCCGGTGCCCGACGCCGCGCTGGCCCTGGTGGGGACGGCCGGCGTGGACCTGCGTCCGGGCGCCACCGCCGGCGAGCGGGGACGCTATCGGGCGTTCCTGCGCTGCCGGACCGGGCACGCCCGGGTGGCGGCGGGGGAGCGGTCGGCGGTGTTCGCGCCCCTGCGGGACCTGGGTCTGGTGCTCGTGGACGACGAGGCCAACGCGGCCTACAAGGAGCGGCGCAGCCCCCGCCACCATGCGCGCGACGTGGCCCTGGCCCGCGCCCGCCTCGCGGGGGCCACCGCGCTGGTGGTGGCCGACCTGCCGTCGGCGCGCGCTTGGCGGCTCGCCGCGGAGGGGCACCTCACCCCGGTCACGGGGGACCGCGGGGTGGAGCGGGCGCAGGCGCCCCACGTCGACGTGGCCGACCTGTCGCGCCAGGCGACGCCCCGCACCCGGCTGGCCCCCCCTGCGGGGCGCGCGCTGGCCGCGGCCGTGCGTGGCGACCGCGCCGCCGTCGTCCTGGCCACCCGCGGCGGCCAGGGCGCCGTCCTTGCCTGCCGCGACTGCGGGAACCGGCTGCCGTGCCCGGTCTGCGACGGCGCGCTGCGGCCCGGCGGGCCTGACGACGGATGGGCGTGCCCCGCGTGCGAGTGGCGGGGGCCGGCGTTCGCCTGCCCGGCGTGCGGCGGTACCCGCCGGTCGCCGTTGGCGGCCGGCGCGGGGCGCCTGGCCCAGGAGATCGCCCGCGCACACCCGCGCGCGGAGGTCGTCCGCATG
Organism: Actinomycetota bacterium; assembly: GCA_019347785.1. Lineage (GTDB taxonomy): Bacteria > Actinomycetota > Nitriliruptoria > Euzebyales > Egibacteraceae > JAHWKQ01. Next base: position 5,180 of record JAHWKQ010000009.1, on the reverse strand, counting down.
GAGGGGTTCGACGCGCCCGGGCCTGCCGGGCGCCCCGCCATCGGCGTGCTGACGCGCGGCAGTGTCGTCGCCCGGCCCGCCTGGCTCGGCCGGGAGGCTGCCGCGGTCGCCCTCGTCGCCGACGCCGACGCCCTGCTGGCGCGACCGTCCCTGGACGCCGCCGAGGACGCGTTGCGGCTGTGGCTCGCGGTCGCCCGCTGGACCGACCACGTCGTCGTCCAGACCCGCCAGCCGCGCCACCCGGCGGTGCAGGCGCTCGTGCGCTGGGACCCCGACGGGTTCTGGCGGGCGGAGTGCGAGCGGCGCGCGGCGCTGCGCTACCCGCCCGCCGCCTCGCTCGTGCTCGTCAACGCCCCCGCAGGCGCCGCCGCCGAGGTCGCCGAGGCCCTGCGCGAGGCGCTGCCCCCTGACGACGAGGTGCTCGGCCCGGGCCCGGACGGGGGGGTGCTCGTGAAGAGCGGCGACCTGCGTGGCACGCTTGACGCGCTGGCGCCCCTGCGCCACGCCTGGGCCCGGGCCGACGCGAAGGTGCGCGTCGACGTCGACCCCCTGCCGACCCCGTGACGGCCGCCCGCACCGTCGCGCCGCTGGCGTCGGGGGGCAGGCGGCCCCGGCGAACCGGGACCGCCTCGCGAGGTCAGGACTGAAGCCTGATGGCCCTGCTGCCCATCCGCCTGTTCGGTGACCCGGTGCTGCGCGAGCGCGCCGCCGAGGTGACCGACTTCGACGCGGCGCTGCGGCGGCTGGCCGACGACATGCTCGAGACGATGCGCGCGGCAGAGGGAGCCGGGCTGGCGGCCAACCAGGTCGGCGTGCTGCGGCGGGTCTTCACCTACGAGGTCGAGGGCGACGCCGGCGCCTGGGTCAACCCGGAGCTGCTGGACGTCTCCGAGGAGCTGCAGCCAGGCGAGGAGGGCTGCCTGTCCTTCCCCGGCCTGTTCTATCCCTGCGAGCGGCCCCTGCGGGCGCGGCTGCGGGTCCGCGACGTGGCCGGCGACGAGCGCACCGTCGACAGCGAGGGACTGCTCACGCGCGTCCTGCTGCACGAGATCGACCACCTCAACGGCATCCTGTTCATCGACCACCTGGCGCGCCACGACCGCAAGGACGCGATGCGCCGGATCCGGGCGGGGGAGCTGGAGGACCCGCGCGCCGGCGCCGGGACCGGGGCCGGCGGGGAGCCGGCCGTCTGAGCGCCGTGCGCGTCTGCTTCTTCGGGACGCCCGAGGCGGCCGTGCCGTCGCTGCGGGCCTTCCTGGAGGATCCGCGCTTCGAGGTCGTCGCGGTCGTCACCAACCCCGACCGCCCCCGGGGGCGGGGGCACGCGCTGCGGGCCCCTCCGGTGAAGGTCGTCGCGGCGAAGGCCGCGCTCAGGGTCTGGCAGCCGGAGCGTCCCGGGGCCGTGGGGGACCGGCTGCGCGCGCTGCGCGTCGACGCCTGCGCGGTCGTGGCGTACGGGGCGCTGCTGCCTCCGGCGCTGCTGGCCGCCGGCGGACGCGGCTTCGTCAACCTGCACTTCTCGCTGCTGCCGTCGTGGCGGGGCGCCGCCCCGGTCACCCACACGATCCTGGCGGGTCAGCGGCACACCGGGGTGACCTGCTTCCTGCTGGACGCCGGCATGGACACCGGTCCGGTGCTGTTGACGACCCGCACCGAGGTCGCGCCCGGCGAGACGGCCGGGGAGCTGACCGCCAGGCTGGCCGCCCTGGGCGCCCGCCCGCTCGTGGGGGCCGTCGCCGGGCTCGTCGACGGGACGCTGCGCCCCCGGATCCAGGACCACGCGAGGGCCACGTACGCGCCGAAGGTCACCCCCGCCGACGCCCGCCTCGACTGGACGCGCGACGCCGTGTCGCTGGAGCGCCGCGTCCGCGCCTACAACCCGGCGCCCGGAGCGCACACCACCTACCGTGGGCGGCGGCTGAAGGTGCACCGGGCCGCGGTCGCCGGGCCCGCGGACCCGGGAGGCCATGTGGAGGGGACCGAGAGGGGCACGGTCGTCGCCGTCGGCGACCGTGGCCCGGTCGTCGCCTGCGGTCGTGGCGCGCTCGTGCTGACCCAGGTGCAACCCGCGGGCCGGCCACGCATGGACGGGGTCGCGTTCGCCAACGGCTACCGGCCGCACGGCCGCCGGCTGGGCCGGTGACTGGGTGGGCCCGGGGGCGTGGGCCGGTGACTGGCGGGCCGATGACGGGTGGCTGACGCCGTGACCGGGCCCCGGATGGCCGGGGAGGCCGCGCCTCCCCCGAGCGGCGTCGCCGCGCGCCGGGCCGCGTACCGGGCCGTGCGCCGCGTCCACCAGGGCGGGAGCTGGTCGGCGCCCGCCGTCGACCGCGCCCTGCGCGAGGCGTCCCTGCACCCAACCGACCGGGCCTTCGGCGCGAACCTGGCGTTCGAGACGCTGCGTTGGGAGGGCACGCTGGACTGGGCGCTGCGGCGCGTGGTGCGCCGTCCGCTGGAGGCCGTGCAGCCGGAGGCCCTCGACGTGCTGCGCCTGGGCGCCTGGCAGCTGCTGTTCTCCCGCGCGCCGGACCGGGCCGTCGTCGACACCGCCGCGCGCGTCGCCCGGGCCGAGGTCGGCGACGGTGTGGTCGCCTTCGTGAACGGCTGTCTGCGCGGGCTCGCCCGCTCCCGGCCGTCGCTGCCGTCCGGCGACGCCGACCATGATCTGGCGATCGCTCTCGGTTATCCCGAATGGGTCGTCGCGGCGGCCCGCGAGCGGTTCGGGGCGCGGGCACGCGCGGTGCTGGCGGCCGGCAACCGGCCGCCGGGCGTCACCTTGCGGGCCGCGTCGCCCGGGGCGCGCGACGGGCTCCTCGCCGAGCTGCGGTCCGGCGGCGTCGACGCGTCCGCCGGCCGCCTGGCGCCCGAGGCGGTCCGTGCGCCCGGCGCCCACCCGGGGTCGCTCGCCGCCGTGGCCGAGGGGCGGGCCACGGTCCAGGACGAGGCCTCCATGGTGGTCGCCCGCGTCACCGGGGCGGACCTGCCCGGCGGGTCGGAGGTGCTGGACGCGTGCGCGGGCCCCGGCGGAAAGAGCACGCACCTGGCCGCCCTCGGCCATCGCGTGACGGCGCTGGACGTGCATGACGGGCGCGCGCGGCTCGTCCGCGACGCCGCGGCGCGCCTGGGCGTGGGCGCGACGGTGCGAGTCGCCGTCGCCGACGCCACCAGGCCCCCGCTGGGCCCGGGGGCGGTGACCGCCGCCCTGGTCGACGCCCCCTGCACCGGCCTGGGAACCGTGCGGCGCCGCCCCGAGGTGCGCTGGCGCCAGTCGCCGGACGCGCTCGGGCGTCTCGCGCGCCTGCAGCTGGGCCTGCTCGAGGCCGCCGCCAAGCTGGTGGCCCCCGGCGGGCGCCTCGTGTACAGCGTGTGCACCTGGACGCAGGCCGAGACCGCCGACGTGGTCGAGGCCTTCCTCGCCGGCAACGGCGACCGCTTCCGGCTCGCCGTGTCCGTGGGCGCCCCGCCGGCGGCGGGCGGCCCGGACGCGCAGCTCGACCCGGACGCGCACGACACCGACGGGATGTACGTCGCCACCCTGAGGCGCAGTCACTAAATTGAGGCACCACGGAACAAGGCGGGACAAGGCGGATGGACGACACGGTTCTCGTCGCCGATGCCGACCGCAGCACGCGGGAGGACGTCGCCTCCGCGCTGCGGCGGGAGGGCCTGGCGGCGGTTGAGGCCGGCGATGGCGAGGCGGCGCTGCAGCTCGCCGTGTCCGTCGAGCCGGCGCTGGCGCTGCTCGACGCGGCCCTGCCGGTCCTCGGAGGGGGGGAGGTCTGTCGACGGATGCGCGCAGACGCCCGCACGACGTCGACGCCGATCGTCATGATGAGCGCCGAGTGGTCGACGGCCGAGCGGATCGACTGGCTGCAGGCCGGGGCGGACGACTTCCTGCGCAAGCCGATCGACCCGGGGGAGCTCGTGGCCCGCGTGGACCTCACCCTGCGCCGCACCCGCGACCTGCGCGCCAGCTCGCCGCTGACGGGGCTGCCGGGCAACCACCGCATCCACGAGGAGCTGGCGGCCCGGGTCGCCGCGGGTCGGCCCGTGGCGCTCATCCACGCCGACATCGACGGCTTCAAGTCGTTCAACGACCGCTATGGCTTCCTGCGTGGGGACGAGGTGCTGATCCTCACCGCGGGCATCCTGCGGGAGAGCCTGACGGCGCAGGCCGACCCGGAGGCCTTCCTGGGCCATGTGGGCGGGGACGACTTCGTCGCCCTGTGCCGCCCCGAGGGCGCCGACGCCGTCTGCGAGCGCGTCGTGGAGGCATTCGACGCGCGCGTGCCGGCCCTGTACGACGTGGAGGACCGCAGGCACGGGTACGTGGTCATCCGCGACCGCCGAGGCCTCAGGCGGCGCTTGCCGCTGGTGACGATCTCGCTGGGGGTGGCGACCACCCGGCGCAGGGCCGTCAGCGACCACCGCCGTCTGGTCGAGGTCGCCGGGGAGATGAAGAGCCACGCCAAGCGCCAGGGCGGCGGCTCGCACTGGGCCGTGGACTCCCGGGCCAGCTGACGGGTCGTACCGCGCGGCGGCCGCGCGGTACGCTGGGTCGTGGCGGACGGCAGGCACAGGCGGTCCGTCACCGCGTCTTCGGGGCAGGGTGCGATTCCCGACCGGCGGTGACCCGCGCGCCGCGCGGGCAGCCCGCGACCCGGCGCCGCCGCGCCACGCGGCAACGAGAGCGGCCCAGACCGCCGAGTCCTTGAGGACCGACCGGAGGTGCAGGGGGGAGCCACCACCGAGATAGATGAGGCGGGCGGCGGCCACCACGGCGGCGTTGTCCGCATCCTCGGCATCAGGGCGACTCAGGACCATCAGCGGGCGCACGGTGGCACCGAGGCCCTCGAACCAACCGGTGGCCGTGTCCACCGAGCGTTGCGGATGCTCGTAGGCGGCCGCGGTGGGTAGCACGAGCACCTCTCTGCCGCCTGACGCTTCCAACAGCTCGGCGTCGAACTGGCACCCGCTGCTCCACTCGGCGCCACCAATGAGAGCGAGCGGCCCGGGGCCGCTCACCGGTCGGAACAGGGATGGGGGGACATCGCCCGCTCAACCGAGTCATGGCGATCTGGCACGTCCGGGCCGCAGGCGGCACAATCGGGGGCGGTGGCGCAAGTCAAGCTTGAGAAGCGAGCAAAGCAGACCGATGCAGGTGGATTGGTCGACCAACG
>JAHWKQ010000143.1 GCA_019347785.1 Actinomycetota bacterium | reverse complement strand
CCGACCAGCCGCCGAGGCCGCCGCGGCCGGAGTCACAGGCGCAGAGCGAGGCCCCCGCGCCGGATCCCGACGCGGTCGTCATCGCTATGGACGACTGCCTGCCCCGGGGCGCCTGCGCCGACGACGGCCCGCGGGGGGTGGCACATGCGTGAGGGACACCGCGGCTGGTCCGCCCGGGCGGCGCTCCGTCTATGAGCGCGACCCTCACCACCGAGCACGTCGACTACCTCCAACGGGTCGACGACGCCCCCGAGCGCCAGCCGCGGGACGCCAGCTGGACGCAGGGCCTCCCGGCGCTGCGGCGCCTGGCCAGAGTGCGCGGGGTGGGGCGGTTCGAGCCGGACGCTCCGCCGCCGGAAGACCCGCAGGGGCGGCCGATCCTTGCCAGCGCCGACCTGCTGAGCGGCCTGCACGGCTACAAGATCCCCCTGGCCTTCCTGGTCCGCGCCACCCCTGGCGAGGTCCGCCTGCACCTTGGCACGTGGGCGCCCGCGGGTGAGGGGCAGCCGTCCGCGGGCGTGCTCGACGGACGCCAGGGGCTGGTCGCGACCGCCCTGCGCAGCCTGTACCCCACGGTCGACCTCGAAGCCGCCGATCCCGACGCGGACCTCGGGGGCTTCTCCAACGCCGGGCTCGTCCTGGGAGCGCCCGGCGTCAAACCGGTGGACGAGGCCGACCCCGCGGCCCCGCTGGACCGCCTCGTGCGCGCGCTGCCCGGGTCCGACTGGGCCGCCCTCGTGCTGGCCCAGCCGGTCGACGAGGCGTTCGCGGTGCAGCTGCGGCGGGCCGTCATCAACGAGATCCGCGCCGCACAGGCCGCCGAGCAGGCCCAGCTCGCCCCCAGCCCCCTGGGCCGCCACTACGCCGAGCTGCTCGGGGCCCTGCTCGACGAGCTGACCGCCGGCTACGCCCTGGGGACCTGGCGCACGGCGATCGCGCTGTTCGGCGACCGGACCAGCTACCACCGTTTGGCTGCCGCCTGGCGCGCGGTCTTCTCCGGCGACGACGGCGGGCCGGAGCCGCTGCGGGTAGCGGGGATCGACGACTGGGACCCGCGGGTCCGTTCGCTGGTCGCCGGCTGGGGCATGGACGACGAGCCCGCGCCCGCCGGCCCCGGCCGCTACTCCCACCCGTTCGCCCGCCAGACCCTGCTGAGCAGCCGTCAGCTCGCCGCCTACGTGCAGCTGCCCCGACACGAGACACCCGGCTTCGCCGTCGACGTCGTCCCCCGCTTCGACGTCGTGCCCGCCGCCACCGACGGCGGGGCGGCCGTCCCGATGGGCCGCGTGGTCCACCTCGGCGAGGAGACCCAGACCCCCTGGAGGGTGGACCTGGAATCGCTGCGGCGGCACGCCTTCGTCGCCGGAGTCACCGGGTCGGGCAAGACGAACACGCTCGTCCACCTGCTGACCAGCGCCGCCGAGGAGGACGTGCCCTTCCTCGTCGTCGAGCCGGCCAAGGCCGAGTACCGGGCGCTGCTGGACCACCCCGCCCTCAAAGGGGCGCTTCAGGTGTTCACCCTGGGCCACGAGCGCGTCGCCCCGCTGCGCCTCAACCCCCTGGAGGTCCCCGAGGGCACCCCCGTCGGCCAGCACGTGGACCTGCTGCGGTCGGTGTTCGCCGCCGGGTTTGGCATGTGGACCCCGCTGCCCCAGGTGCTCGAACGCGCCCTCCACGAGGTGTACGCCGACCACGGCTGGGACCTGACGACCGGGGGCAACCGTCGGCTGGCCGACGGCGACGACCGGAGCGAGGCGATGCCCACCCTGGGCGACCTGGTCGCCAAGGCCGAACAGATCGTGCCGCGCCTGGGCTACGAGCAGCGCGTCACCGACGACCTGCGAGCGGCGCTCACCACGCGGCTGGACGGCCTGCGGCGCGGGGGCAAGGGGCGGATGCTAGACGTGCGCCGATCGGTGCCGATCGCCGAGCTGCTGTCGGCTCCCACGGTCCTCGAGCTCGAACCCATGGGCGACGACGACGACAAGGCATTCCTCATGGCCCTGCTGCTCGCCCGCCTCGTGGAGCACCGGCGGACCGAGGGCGCGGCCTCGGGGCTGCGCCACCTGCTCGTCGTCGAGGAGGCCCACCGCCTGCTCGCCGCCGTGCCTGCCCGCCGGGAGGAAGAGGCGGACCCGCGCGGCAAGGCGGTGGAGACCTTCAGCGCCCTGCTCGCCGAGATCCGCGCGTACGGGCAGGGGGTGATCGTCGCCGACCAGGTCCCCACGCGCCTGCTGCCCGACGTCGTGAAAGGCACCGGGCTCAAGGTCGCCCACCGGGTGGTCGCCGCCGACGACCGTCAGATGCTGGCCGGGGCGATGGCGATGGACGAGCGCCAGCGCGACAGCCTGACGGTCCTCCGCGTCGGCCAGGCGGCGGTGTTCGGCGGCAATGACGACCGGCCGCTGCTCGTCCAGGTGCCGAAGGCCGAGATTCCCGCCCGGCCCGGCGACGCCGAGGTGGCCGGGCGCATGGACGATTGGCGCCGGGCCGCGGGTGTCGAGGAGCGCTTCGCCGTCACCCCCTTCTGCCCGTCGACCTGCGCCGACGAGCACACCTGTGAGGTGGCGCGGCGCCTCGTCTACGAGCCTGGCGTGCACCGGCCCTTCGACCGCATGGTGCTGTCGGCGCTGGACGACCCCGGCGCCCTGAAGCGCCTGTGGCCCGACGTCGTCCAGGCGACCCTGTCCCGCCGCCCCGCCGGTGTGGCGCGCGACGCGCTGCTGCGCTCGCTGGCCGCGCACCTGGCGGAGCGTTACGCCCGACACCGGGGCGCCCAGGAGGGGTGGACCTACGGACAGGTCGCGCGGACCGGGGAATTGCTGCGGGCGGCGGTGCGGGAGGCGGCGGACGCGCAGGACCCGCCGGCCGCCCCGGCCGTCCCGACGGCGACCCCCGGCACCGCGACCAGCCCCGACGGGGCCGTCGCCGCCCTGCGCGGGCACCTGCTCGGGCTCGCCGTCCGCGACCACGACCCGTACCCGTTCTGCTCCCGGGTGTGCGACCAGGCCGACCCGCCGCTGTGCGTGTACCGCTCGGCGATGGCCGACCTCGTCGACTCGGGCCGCTACCGGGCGGCCTGGAACCAGGCGGACGCCGCCGACGCCGCCGACCCCGAGGGGGGACGGAGCCGCACCTGGGAGGTCTGCCAGGACGCCGGCTACGAGGCGATCCAGTTCCCCGAGGAAGGCTGGCCGCAGGACCTGCGCGACCAGGTCACCGACGCCGCCCGGCGGGCGTGCCTGTGCTTCGGCCAGCAGATGCTCGCCACCGACGACCGCAAGGTTCCGCGCACCGTCCGCCGGATCGGGGCGCGCCTGCTCGGGGAGACGGGGAGATGAGCGAGCCCACCCGCGGCGAAGCCTCCGCCGCCGCCGACACCCCAGACGCGGGGACAAGCGCTCGCGGGCCCGCCCCCGCGACCGCGGACCGTTCCGACCGTGACGACGCGTCCGACCAGACCGAGGCCGGCCGCGAGCGGGCCGAAGGAAAGGACGGGTCCGGGGGCGCCGACCCCGCCGCCCGCTTCGAACGTCCGGAGCTGGGCCCCGGGGAAATGCCGAAGACGCCGTACCAGAGCCGCGGGGACCGCCCCTTCCTCGCCCCCTTCGTCCCCCCGACCGATCTCCTGGGGGTCGGAAGCAGTGGCCGCGCCCGCGTCCCCTCCGATCGCTACGGACTGGCCGGCGACCAGCCGCAGCGTGACGAAGGGGGGCCCCAGAGCCACGGCCAGGGCGGCGAAGGCCGCGAGTCCAACGTCGACCGCCCCGGCCAGGGCGAGGCCCCCGACCAGGACCGCGGTCAGCGCGCCGACACCGGAGAGCAGGGCGACCAGCAGGCGGGAAACCGCAGCGAACGGCCGACCCTGGAGTCGGGATCGCAAGCTGAGCGCCCCACCGGCGACGGGGCCGCGTCGACCGACCGGCCCTCATTGGACGCAACAGTGCGCGCGGACGACCCTCGCCAGGCCGTGAGCGAGCAGCAGCGCACGGACGTCGAGCGGTGGGCGCGCGGCGCGAGCGACGACGACCTGTGGGCGGCCCGGGACGAGGCCGTCGACGCCCTCACCAGGAGCAGCGACCCAGCCGCCGAGCACCTCGTGGGAGCGGTCGAACGGGTACTGAACGCCCGCATGGAAGCCCGCAGCCTACAGGACATGGACCGGGACATGAACGGGCGCCAGGCCGTCGACGACCTCCTCCAGCGAGACGTCGAAGGGGGCCGGCCCATCTCGGAGCTTCGCGACGTCGAGCGCCAGCTCGACCACCTGGCCGGCAACACCTTCGAGAAGGCGCTCGCCCGCTGGTTCGGCGACCGGGTCGACGCCTGGGAGGGCCGCGTCGAACAGAGCGTGCGCGTCAACGCCTCAGCGCTTTCCGACCAGGTGCTCAACCAGCGGATCGGCGAGCTGCGCGGGCGCATCGAGGCCGAGGCGGGCTCACCCGGGGAGGAACGGCCGGAGCTCGGCGAAGCCGCCGGCGACCAGCCGGTCACCGAGCAGGACCGGCAGCGCCTCGACGCCTACGAGAGCGAGCGCTTCCAGCGCGAGCGCGCCGCCGTGAAGGAATGGGCCAAGGACATGTCCACGGACCAGCTCACCCGCGAAGTCCAGACCCTCGCCGACAAGGCCGAGTTCGGCGTGGCCAGCGAGGCGGAGCTGCGCGAGCTGTCGCACGCCGCCGACGTGCTGGACGCCCGGCAGGTGGCGGAGATCACCGAGTGGTTGGACAGCCTGCCCGACGAGCAGCTGGACGCGACGGTGCAGGAGCTCGATCAGCGGCTCAAGGCCGGTGAGGCCACCCCGATGGACGCGAAGAAGGCCTACTGGGCCAAGGTCGAGACTGAGATGCGCGCGACGGCGGAGGAGGCCTACGCGGGCGAGCTGCAGATCACCGAAGGGGGGCGTGTGGGCACGCGGGAGCAGCTGGCCAAGGAGGCCTACCGGGCCTACGTGCAGAGCGGGATGCAGGCGCTGACGGGCCTGTTCCCAGGGGCGGTCGTGATGGCGGCGACCGACAACCCAGGCCTGGCGAACGCGGTCGGTGAGGCCTTCGGCGCCTTCGGCGGCGTGGCGCAGGGACGCTCCAACTTCCGCGCCGCGAACGCAAACGCCCGGGCTCCGCTGCGCGACGTCCCCGCCCACCGCAGCGGCCGGTTCGGGGGCCAGGGAACCGGCCGTGGGAGTGGGGGTGGAGCGTGGGAGCGGAGCCCACGGCCCGAACCGTTCACGGCGGACCGGGGCGGCGGGGGACGCGGAACCGGCACGGCCGGCGGCGGCGGGCGAGGTTCGGGCGGCGGCGGTGGCGGGCGTGGGGGGGCTGGCGGTGGGGGCAGGGGGCGCGGCGGTGGGCGACGCGAAGCAGGCCGCGAACCCGTCGGTCCCGGGGACGCCCGCTGGGGCGGCCGACCGACCGAACGGCAACCATTCGACCCCGCGGCCGCCGGCGTCCGCGAATCGAAGGGCGCGACCACGCGCGGACCGGAGTTCCAGTCGGCGAGCGCCCAGACCGCACGCTCGATGAAGACGAGCATCCGCGCCGACACCGGTGAGATGCACGCCTACCGGGCGGCGCTCGGTCGCGGCGAGATCGGGCTGGAACGGCCGATGGGCACGAACAACCCCGGCCGGGGCGACTTCGTGACAGCCGTCGAGCGGGGCGGGACGGTGGGCGTCGTCGTCACCGACGTCAAGAGCAGCACCGTCGGGCGCTTCCCCTCGCCGGGCACCTCGATGAAGGACACGTGGCGGCAGCAGGCGGTGGAGGCAGTCGCCCCCGGACGGCTGGATCTCGGCAACCCCGCCCTGGAGGGCCGCATCCGCGAGGCCGTCGCCCAGGGCCGCGTGGAGCTGCGCCAGCTGAACGTCGACTACAGCAAGACCGACGTGCCGGTCACCGACGCCAACCGACGACAGCGCTGGTGAGGTCACGGGGTCTTGTTAAGAACCCGACGGAGTTTTACGGTAGAGGCCCTTCCCCGACTT
>JAHWKQ010000142.1 GCA_019347785.1 Actinomycetota bacterium | reverse complement strand
GCGGGTCCGCGAGCGCGTCAGCGCCCGCGGCCGGGACATCTACGGGCGGCGGCCGGCGACCAGGCAGGTGCTCGTGCTCACCGCGGCCGTCCACCGCGGCGACTCCGGCGGGCCCTTCGTCACCGCCGACGGGCAGGTCGGCGGGGTCGTGTTCGCCGCGGGCACCGACGTGCCCCGGGTCGGCTATGCGCTGGCCGGCGACCGCGTGCTCGACGACGTCGCCCGCGCGACCGCCCGTGACCGCGTCGTCGGCACGGGGACCTGCCGCTTCTGAGCCGGGCGCTCAGCCCCGGAGCATCTCGGCGACCTGGAAGGCCAGCTCCAGGGCCTGCTTGTTGTTCAGGCGCGGGTCACAGGCCGTCTCGTAGCGGTAGTGCAGGTCCAGGTCGGCGATGCCCTGCGCCCCGCCGAGGCACTCGGTGACATCCTCACCGGTCAGCTCGACGTGCACCCCGCCGGGGACCGTTCCCTCGGCCGCGTGGACGCCGAAGAACACCCGCAGCTCAGTGAGCACGTCGGACAGGTGACGGGTCTTGTAGCCGCTGTCGGCCACGAAGGTGTTGCCGTGCATCGGGTCGCACGACCAGACGACCGCCAGGCCCCGGTCGCGGACGTGGCGCACGAGCGGCGGCAGCGTGTCCTCGGCGCTCCCGGCGCCCATGCGGGTGATGAGCGTCAGGCGGCCCGGCTCGTTGTCCGGGTTGAGCACGGCCGCCAGCGCGTCGACGTCGTCGGGCGTGGCGGTGGGGCCGAGCTTGGCGGCCACCGGGTTTCCGACCCCCGACAGGAAGCGCACGTGCGCCCCGTCGTGCTGGCGGGTGCGCTCGCCCACCCACAAAAGGTGGGCGCTGCAGTCGTACCAGTCGCCCGTGAGCGAGTCGCGGCGCGTCAGCGCCTCCTCGTAGCCCAGCAGCAGCGCCTCGTGGGACGTCCAGAAGTCGACGGTGTGGAAGGTGGGGTCGTTGCGCACGTCCACGCCGCAGGCCTGCAGGAAGCGCAGCGCCCGGCTGATCTCGTCGGCCAGCGCGGCGTAGCGCCTGCCCTGGGGGCTGGACGCGACGAACTCCTGGTTCCAGTCGTGCACCTTCTCCAGGTCCGCGAAGCCGCCGCGCGTGAAGGCCCGCAGCAGGTTGAGGGTGGCCGCCGCCTGGTGGTAGACGCGCACGAGCCGCCGCGGGTCGGGGGTTCGGGCGCGCTCGGACGGCTCGACGGCGTTCACGGCGTCGCCGCGGTAGGTCGGCAGGACCGTGCCGCCCACGGTCTCGGTCGCCGCCGACCGGGGCTTGGCGAACTGCCCGGCGATGCGCCCGACCTTGACGACCGGCAGCTGGGCGGCGTACGTCAGCACGACCGCCATCTGCAGCAGCACCTTGAGCTTGTCGCGGATGCCGTCGGCGCTGAACGCCGCGAACGTCTCCGCGCAGTCGCCGCCCTGCAGCAGGAATGCCTCGCCGGCGGCCACCCGGGCCAGCTGCTGGCGCAGGGTCCGGCACTCCCCGGCGAAGACGAGCGGCGGCTGGGACGCCAGTTCGCGCAGGGCCGCCTCCAGCGCGTGGGGCTCGGGCCAGTCGGGCTGCTGCCCGGCGGGCAGGGTCTGCCAGATCGACGGTGACCAGGGCTGGCCGGTGGTGGTCGTCATGGCCGCCATCGTCCCATCGCCCGTCCCCCGCCGCAAAAGCGGGGCGTTAGCCTGCCGCCCGGCAGCGACCGGCGAGGGGGCGGCGTGCGGCTGGAGGGCAAGACGGCCCTGGTCACCGGAGGCGGGTCCGGTCTGGGCGGGGCGACGGCGCGCGGGCTGCTGGACGCCGGTGCCAGCGTCGTCGTCGCCGACGTCGTCGGGACGGACCGGGCCGGGGGGCTGGGGGAGCGGGCGGCGCTCGTCACCGCGGACGTCACGGACCCTCGCCAGGTCCAGGCCGCGGTCGACCTGGCCGTCAAGCGCTTCGGAGGGCTGCACGTGGCCGTCAGCTGCGCGGGCGTCGCGTCGCCGGGCCGGGTGCTGGGGCGGCGGGGGCCTCTTCCGCTCGACCGCTTCGCCGAGGTGATCCGCGTCAACCTCGTCGGCACCTTCAACCTCGTGCGGCTGGCGGCGGCGGCCATGGCCCGCAACGAGCCTGACGAGGGTGAGCGCGGCGTGCTGGTCAACACCGCCTCGGTCGCTGCGTTCGAGGGGCAGGTGGGACAGGCCGCGTACGCCGCCTCGAAGGCCGGGGTCGCCGGCCTGACGCTGCCGGTGGCTCGGGAGCTCGCGGCACACCTGGTCCGGTGCGTGGCGATCGCGCCGGGCATCTTCGACACGCCCATGCTCGCCGGGCTGCCCGAGCCGGCGCGGGCGTCGCTGGAGGGACAGGTGCCGCACCCACGCCGCCTGGGACGCCCCGCGGAGTTCGCCGCCCTGGTGCGCCACGTCGTGGAGAACCCCATGCTCAACGGCGCCGTCGTGCGCCTCGACGGCGCGCTGCGGCTGGGCCCCCGCTGACCGGGCGTCAGCCCGCCAGCAGCCGCCAGGCCGCCGGGACGACCCGGTAGGTGCGCGAGGCCGTCGGGTCGAGGACCTCGCCGTCGACGTCGTGGCGGACGGCGTCGCCGGCGACGGTCACCGACCGGCCCCGCAGGCAGACGACGTCGGGCCGGTCGACGTGGGCCCCGTCGCGCAGCGCGGCGCCGAAGGCCAGGCGGGCCGGACGCTCCACCGCCGACGAGACGACCACGTCCAGGTACCCGTCGTCGGGTCGCGCGCCGGGGCACAGGCGGGCGCCGCCGCCGATGGACGGCGCGTTGGCGACGCCCACCATCAGCGTCTCCCCGTCGTGGACGACGTCGCCGTCGAGGGTGACCCGCAGCGACCAGCTGGCCTCGCCGACGCCCGCGAAGAGCGCGCCGACGGGATAGGCGAACGGGCCGAGAGAGTCCTTGAGACGCTCGGAGCGCTGGGCCGCGACGGCGCCGATCCCGGCGTGGACCGCGTTGACGACGACCTGCCCGTCGTCGGCGACGAGCAGGTCGAGCCGTCTGACCCGGCCGGAGGCGACCACCCGGGCCGCCTCGTCGGGCTCCAGCGGCAGGCCCAGGCCACGGGCGAGGTCGTTGCCGGTGCCCAACGGCACCAGCCCGAGCGTGACGTCGCGCAGGGCCTCCGGCGACCGCTGCCACAGCCGCTGGACGACGAGGTGGACGCTGCCGTCGCCCCCGGCCACCACGAGCGTGCGGTCACCGAGGTCGGCCAGGACCTCGTCCAGCTCGTCGGGGGACCCCGTGCGGGTCACGGCGACGTCGCCGCCGGCGGCGGCGCGCAGCCCGCGCAGGGCCCGGTCGAGCCGGCCGGGCTCCCCGCCCGCGGCACGGTTGGCGACCACGAGCAGGTCACTCAGGTCGTGCCCCCTTCACCGCTGCGGACCTCCCCATCGTGGCGCACACGGGGCGTGGGGAAACGCCCTGCGGGGTCCCGGTCTACGGGCGCCCCGGCGAGGAGCCCCCGCCCGGCGCGTCGAGGGCCTCCACGACGGCCATGGTCCGCTCTGCCAGCTCGGCGGCGTACCAGCCCAGCACCAGCCGGGCGGTGGCCGCGGGCAGCATCCTCAGCGCGTCGCGCTGCAGCGACGCCACCACGCGGCCGTGACAGCAGTACAGCTCGACGACGAGGTCGGCCAGCCCCCGGTCCTGGCGCCCGACGAGGGCGCACACGCCGAGCCACCGGCTGTGGCTGTCGTCATGCCCGGTGACGATGGCGCGTCGCTCGAGGGGGTGGCACGCGGGCCGCAGCCCGGCCAGGAGGCGGGCGGCCTCGGCCTCGAGGAACCCCCCCAGGGCGCGCGCGTCGACCGTGTGACCGTCGTCGGCCCGGTCGTCGCGGTCCACTGGCGTGAGCGCGTCCGCGAGGCCGGCCGCGGCTGGCTGCGTCCGCACCGGCGCCTCCTCTCCTTGCGCATACGGGACATCGGCACGTTGCGCGCGGAAGTTCAGCGACTTCGCAAGGTTCCTCCGGGCACGAGTGGGTGCCATCATGGCCCGCGTGCCCGAGCTGCCCGAGGTCGAGAGCGTGCGCCGCCAGCTGCGCCCCCGGTTGGTCGGACGGCGCATCCTGGCGGTGGACGCCGTGTCCCGGGGACGGTTGCACGATGTCGCCCGCGCGGCCGGTCACCGGGTCCTCGACGTGCGTCGTCGTGGCAAGTACCTCATCGCCCCGCTCGACGGGGGCCTGGAGCTCGTCGGGCACCTGGGGATGACCGGCTCGTTCCGCATGCGTGGCGAGGACGGGTGGGTGCCCGACGCCTACGTGCGCGCCAGCCTGCGCCTGGACGACGGCGTGCTGGACTTCCGTGACGTCCGCCGCTTCGGCATGCTGCGGGTGACCCCGGCCGGCGACTACTCGGCCATGTCGACCCTGGCCCGGCTGGGCCCCGAGCCGCTGTCGGCGGAGTTCGACCCGGTCGGCTTCCACCGACGCCTGGCGTCCACCCGCATGCCGGTCAAGCCGTTCCTTCTGAGCCAGCGCCCCGTGGCCGGCGTGGGGAACATCTATGCCGACGAGGCGCTGTGGCGGTCGCGGGTCAGCCCCCGCGCCCGCCATGTGGGGCGCCTGCGGGCGCGCGCGCTGTGGGCGGCGGTCCGTGAGGTCCTCGCCGAGGCGATCGAGCGGGAGGGCACGACCTTCCGGGACTACCGCCTGGTCGACGGGCAGGGGGGGCGCAACGGCGGGCACCTGCGCGTGTACGGCCGCGCCGGGCTGCCGTGCGTCCGCTGCGGTCGCCCGCTGGCCAAGACGGTGGTCGGCGGCCGCGGCACCACCTACTGCCGCGTCTGCCAGCGCCGCTGAGTCGGTCAGACGCCCCCGCGGACCCGCACCTCGTCGATCACGCCGTACTCCTTGGCCTCCTCGGCGCTCATCCAGAAGTCGCGATCGGCGTCGACGCGGATGCGGTCCAGCGGCTGGCCGGTCCGCTGGGCGAGGATGTCGTACATCCGCTCCCGCATGAAGGCGATCTGCTTGGCCTGGATCTGGATGTCGACCGCCTGTCCCCGCGCCCCCCCGAGCGGCTGGTGGATCATCACCCGGGCGTTGGGGGTGGCCGCCCGTGAGCCGGTGCCCGTGGCCAGCAGGAACGCCGCGGCCGAGGCCGCCATGCCGACGCAGACGGTGTTGACCGGAGAGGTCATGAGCGTCATGACGTCGTAGATCGCGAACATGCCGCTCATCAGCCCGCCGGGCGAGTTGATGTAGAGGGTGACCTCCTTGTCGCTGTCGGCGTCCAGCGACATCATCTGCGCCACGAGCGTGTCCGCGACCGTGTCCTCGATGGCGCCGCGCAGGTACAGGATGCGATTGTCGTACAGCTTGCGGAAGGCGTCGGCCTTCGCCATCGCCTCCAGCGGGTTCTCCGGCGTCCTCTCGTCCTCGTCGGCCACGAGCCCTCCCTGCGTCCTCCGCCGAAGGGTAGCAGCGCGCCCGGCCGCCACCCGGCCCCGGCCGTCACGGCAGGCGCACCTCGCGGGTCGGGTCCGCGCCCGCCTCGGCCGGCGCGAAGGGGGGCGGGGGCAGATCGTCCAGCACCGATCGGGCCGGTCCGGCGCCGGTCTGCGCGGCGGGCGCCGCGGGCGCCGGGCCTCCGGCCGTCCCCGCGAGGGCGGAGGCGATGAGGCGCGGCCCCAGGTCCGGGACCGGGGGCAGCCCCTCCAGCCGACGGCGCCCCCCGCGCAGTAGGCGGGCCGCGTGCGCGCAGGCGGGGCAGCCGTCGACGTGCGCACGGACGTCGGAGGCCGGCGCGGGCGCCGCCACGTCGAGCACCCAGTCGGCCAGCGCCGCCGGGGCGCGCGCGCACCGCACGCGCGGGGCCGGGTCGTCCTCGGGGTCACCGGCGAGCCGGCGCAGGCCCCGCAACAGGGCCCCCGGCGCGCCGGGCTGCTGGTCGGTCGACGGGACCCCGGCGTCGTGCGCCAGCAGGACGGCCCGACGGGCGTCCTCGTCGAGGCCGGCCAGGGACGCCT
>JAHWKQ010000141.1 GCA_019347785.1 Actinomycetota bacterium | reverse complement strand
CGTGCCCCCCCCACGGAGCGCGCCCGGCCCCTCCCGCGGGGCAGCCCGTCGGGGCCGTAGGCGTCGGCCCTGACCAGTACGTCGCTGTCCAGCGCGCGCTCGACGCCGTCGAGCGTGACGAGGCTCTCACCGGGCGCGGCGTCGCGCACGTCGATGCGGGGACCGGCCAACAGGGCGAGGTCGTAGGCGTGGACCGGGTGGCCGGTCTCCAACAGCGCGTGGTTCGTCGCGTCGACGACGTTGGAGATCGGGCGCGCGCCGGTCGCCGCCAGACGCCGCTGCAGCCAGGCGGGGGACGGGCCGACGCGCAGCCCCTCGACGCGCCGGGCGTCGAAGCGCCGGCAGCGGTCGGGGTCGGCGATCGTGACCGGCACCCCGACGCCCCCGCCGATCCCCTCGGCGGGGGCGTCGCCGGGGGCGTGCAGGTCGGCCCCGGTCAGCGCCGCGACGTCGCGCGCCACGCCGAGGACCGACAGGGCGTAGCCGCGGTCGGGCGTGACGGCGATGTCCAGGACCGGGTCGTCCAGGTCGAGCCAGTCGGCCAGCTCCGAGCCCAGCGGCGCGTCGCGCTCGAGCACCCAGATGCCGCGGTGGTCGTCGCCGACGCCGAGCTCGCGGGGGCTGGCCAGCATGCCGTGGGAGGTGTGGCCGAACACCGTGCGCCGGTCGACGCGGACGCCGCCGGGCAGCGTCGCGCCGGGCAGGGCGGCGGGCACGCGGTCGCCCACCGTGAAGTTGTGGGCCCCGCAGACGATCTCGTAGGTGCGCGGCCCGTCGGTGGCCTGCACCAGCGTGAGATGGTCGCTGCCGGCGATGCGCTCGGCGGACGCGACCTCCACCACGCGCACCCCCCGGGTCCCCCCGGTCGGCCGCAGGATCGCCTCGACCTCGAGGCCGCCCATGGTGAGCACGTCAGCGAGCTCCTGGGCGGGCAGCCCGGGATCGACGTAGTCACGGAGCCAGGACAGCGGCACGCGCACGAAAGGCAGCCTCGTCAGAACGCGGACAAGAAGCGCAGGTCGTTGTCGGCGAACAGGCGCAGGTCGCTGATGCCGTGGCGCAGCATCGCGATGCGGTCGACGCCGATGCCGAACGCGAAGCCCTGCACCGCCTCGGGGTCGTAGCCGCAGGTGGCCAGCACATTGGGGTGCACCATGCCGGCACCGAGCAGCTCCAGCCACCCTTCGCCACGGCTGGCGTCGACCTCGCAGGACGGCTCGGTGAACGGGAAGTAGCTGGGGCGCAGGCGGATGCGCGTCGCGGGCCCGAGCAGGGCCCGGGCGAACTCGGCGAGCGTCCCGCGCAGGTCGGCGAAGGACAGCCCGGCGTCCACGGCCAGGCCCTCGATCTGATGGAAGACCGGCAGGTGGGTGGCGTCGGGCGTGTCCTGCCGGTAGGTCCGCCCGGGGACCACCACGTACACGGGCGGGGGCTGGGCCAGCATGGTGCGGGCCTGCACGGGCGAGGTGTGCGTCCGCAGCAGGACGCCGGTGGTGCCGTCGGCGCGGGGCGGCGCGTCGGGCACCAGCGACTCCACGTAGATGGTGTCGAACAGGGTGCGCGCCGGATGATCGGCGGGCATGTTCAGCGCCTCGAAGTTGAACCAGTCGCTTTCGACCTCGGGGCCGGTGACCGCCTTGAAGCCGAGCCCGATGAGGGCGTCGACCATCGCCTCCATGGTCTCATGGACGGGGTGGAGGCTGCCGCGCCGCGGCGTACGCGGCGGGAGCGTGACGTCGACGGCCTCCGCGGCCAGCTGCACCCGGTCCCGCTCGGCCTCCAGCTCGGCCCGGCGCGCGGCCTCGGCCTCGGTCAGGGCCGCGCGCGCGGCGTTGACCGCCGCCCCCAGGTCCCGTCGCCGCGCCGGCGGCAGGCCGCCCAGCGACCGCTGCACGCCGGTCAGGGTGCCGCGCTTGCCCAGTACCGCCCCGCGGGCGGCGTCGAGCTCCTCCAGCGAGCCCGCGGCGGCGATGGCGGCCAGCGCCTCCTCGCGCAGACGGTCCAGGTCGAAGGTGTCGCTCACAGCCGTCTTCTACCGCATCCGGCCAAGCCGGCGACGCTGGCGGGCCGCCTCGTACAGCATCATGGCGGCCGCCGCGGCCAGGTTCAGCGACTCCGCGCGGCCCGCGAAGCCGGCCCGGCCCCCGGCGTGCATGGGCACGCGGGCCGACACGTCGCAGGCCCGCCGGGCCCCGTCGTCCAGCCCGCTCGCCTCGTTTCCGAACACGATCGCCGTGGGCGCGCGGAGGTCGAGCTCGACCACGGTGCGGGCCCCGTCGGCGGCCGCGGCCACCAGCCGCAGTCCCCGCGCGCGGCAGGCCGCGGCCACGTCCGCGAAGACCGCGTCGCGCACGACCGGCAGGTGGAACAGCGACCCGGCCGACGCCCGCACCGCCTTGGGGTTGCGCACGTCGACGCTGCCCGCCGTCACGACCACGGCGGTCGCTCCGGCCGCGTCCGCCGAGCGCACCACCGCGCCCGCGTTGCCCGGGTCGCTCACGCCCGCCAGCACGATCACCAGCGTCCCCGCGCCCACCGCCTCGTCGACCGCCACGGCGCGCAGGGTCGCCACCCCGACCAGGCCCTGCGGGGTCACCGTGGTGGCCAGCGTCGCCAGCACCCGCTCGCTCACGGCCACGACCTCGGCGCCGGCCGCGCGCGCCCGCTCGGCCGTGTCACGCTCGCGCGCCATGGCGGCGGGGGTGGCGAACAGCGTGCGCAGACGCCCGGCCGCCTCACGGACCGGCCCCGGGCCCTCGACCAGGAAGGCGTCGCCACGGGACAGCACATGGGGCCGCGCCAGCTTGCGGGCGGCCCGCACCGTGGCGTTGTCGCCGCTGGTGACGACCGGTGCCGGCCCGGCCTCGGCCGGATGATCCAACGGCGGGATCAGTCCAGGGCGGACCTGGCCACGTCGACGAGCGCCCCGAACGCCTCGGGGTCGCGCACGGCCAGGTCGGCGAGCACCTTGCGGTCCACCTCGACGTCGGCGCGCCGCAGCCCGTGGACCAGCTGGCTGTAGCTCATGCCCCGCTCGCGGGCGGCGGCGTTGATGCGGGTGATCCACAGCTTGCGGAAGTCGCCCTTGCGCGCGCGCCGGTCCCGATACGAGTAGCGCAGGGCGTGCATGACCGACTCGTTGGCGGCCCGGTAGCCGCGGCTGCGCGCCCCGCGGTACCCACTGGCCTGCGCCAGCACCGCGCCGCGGCGTCGCCGGGCCTGCACGCCACGCCTCACGCGTGCCATCGGAAACCTCTCGTTGTCCGCTCGCGGAGCGGCTCAGCCGCGGCGCAGCAGGCGCGTGACCTGCCGGCGGTCGCCGCCGTCGAGCTCGCCGTCGCTGGCCAGGCGCCGCTTGCGGCGGCTGGACTTGCCCTCCAGCAGGTGGTTGCGGTTCATCCGCCGGTGCACCACCTTGCCGGTCCTGGTCACCCGGAACCGGTCCTTGGCCCCGGAGTGCGTCTTCTGCTTGGCCATGGTCTGCCTCGTCCTGCCGCGGGCGCGCGGCAGCGTCCGCCTGGCTGGGAGTCCCCGTAGTCTATCGCGTCGGCCCGGCCCCTCGAGCCGGCTATCCGGGGGGCGGTTGGTCGCGGCCGGGGATCCACAGCCGGTCGGTCATGCGCCCGCCGCTGTCCGTCGTCTGCTGGCGGCCCTGTGTCGCGCGCTCGCCGCCCCGCGTGGCGCCCGTGCCGCCCTCTGTTGTGCGCCCGCCGCCGCCCTCCCGGCTCGGCGCCTGGTCGGCGGGGGACGGCTGCGCCTGGCCGGGGGGCTGCCCGGCCGCCTCGCCCTCGGCGGTGACCTGGGCCATCCGCAGCTGGGCGAGTCCGTCGCGCATCTGGCCGGTGAGCTGGTCGGGCAGGTGAGGCCCGGCCGTGTCCAGCAGGGAGCCCAGGGCGTCGATGAGCACGCGGGCGTCGGGGCGGCCGAGCTTCACCTCGGCGCCGGTGCCCAGCACGCTGAACGCCTGCGCCACGACCTCGGCCACGTCGGCCCCGCGCAGCTGCTCCAGGTAGGCGCGCAGCTGCTCGGGGCTGGGCTCGCCCCCTGCGCCGGGGCTGTCCTGCACGGTGGGATCCGACACGCTGCCACTCCTCGGGTGACGGGGCCGCGGGCGCGGCCGGTGTGCGCCGTCGGGGCCATCCTAGAGCGTCCGGCCCACGCCACGACCCCGATATCGTCATGGACGGCCGGCCCCGGGTCGGCGCCGACCGCGGTCACTTCGCGGGTGGCGTACCGTCGGTCGCCTCCGCCCGCAGAGCGCTCAACTGGTCGCGTTCGAGCAGCAATGAGACCATCAGGCCTAGGGCGAGCGCCCAGAAGAACGAGCCCAGACCGAACAGCGACAGGTCCGAGAGGGCGATCGCGAAGGCGAACATCGGTCCCAGCAGCAGCGGTCCACGTGCGACCTCCTGCAGTGCGCGGGCCAGCACGTCGACCACGGCCAGACCCACGATGGCCGCCAGCAGTGACGTTGGGACGATGGCCGCGACCTTGGCGGCCAGGCCGGCCAGCACCGCGATGAGCACCGACGCACCCGCCGCTGTTGCCACGGACCAGTGCCGCACGGCGGCGTCCCCGGCGTCGGGTCCCGCGCACAGCGCCGTGGCCGGCAGCGACAGCGAGATGCCCGTGGGCCCGAGCACCGAGCCCAGGAGCGTACCGGCGCCACTGACGGCGGCAAGCGTCTGCTCCGGCGGCCGGTAGCCCTGCGCGCGCAGGAAGACTACTGACGGCACGTTGGCCTGGAGGGTGATCAACACGACCATCACCGGCGTGGCGGTGACGATCGCCGGCAGCGAGAAGACCGGCGCGGTGAACACAGGAGCCGGCCAGACCATCTCGGTCGGCGCCGCCCCGAATCTTCCAGCGAGCCCGGCGACCAGGAGCGCCACGACGAGCGCGGGCAGGATCGCCGGCAGCCGCGGACCGAGAGCGACCCGACCCACCAGATAGGCGACCAGGGTGGCACCGACCACCAGCGGCGCGTCGCCCAACGCCGCGAACAGATCCACGAAGAACGGCAGCACCGCGCCGGCCAACAACCCGTAGACGATAGGTGCCGGCAGCCAGCCGGCGAGCCAATCCGTCATTCCCAGCGGACCGGCCACCAGCACCAGCGCGCCCGCCACCATCACGGCCCCGACCAGCTCTGGCCAGCTCAGCTGGACGCCGAGGGAGGCGATGAAGATCAGCAGGAAGACGTTGCCGGTCAACAGCAGCGGCTGTCGGTACCGCAGGACCAGGAGGATGCTGAGCACCCCCGCGAGGCCGTAGACGGCGACGATCCAGCCGACCGTCTCGCCGGCCGACAGACCGAGCTCGGACGCGGCGGACAGTGGGATGCTGAGCACGGCGACGAAGATCACCACCACCGACAGCGCGGCACCGACGGCGGGCAGCCCGCGGCGCAGCGTGGCCGACGCTGACGGTGTTCGCGCCATCGTGTCAGCCTACGCCGCACCGGTCCCCGCGAGCCGCCCGAGGCGACCGAAACGCCTCACTGCCAGAACCCGTCGGGGAACGAGTGTTCGTCGAGGAGGGTGGGCCACGACTCAGTGAACCGACCGTCGTCGTCGACGTGGTAGATGTGCACGACCGACGCGGAGTGGCCCTGCCCTGCGGGACAGTGTTCCACGTCCACCAGGGCGACGGTGTGTTCGTCACTGGCCAGGACGTCGTCTGAGACGAGGTCGGCGACCACCCAGCGGTCCGGCACAGCGTGTACGTCGCCGCGTTCTGGCCGAGGCGGGCCAGGCCCTGCTGGACCTGACCGGCGGTGGCCCGCTGCCCCACTGGATGGTCGCGCGCGACGACGGCACCGTTCAGGTCAGCGACGACCTGGAGGCGGTCAGACAGGCGCTGTTCGCGGAGCTCGATCGTGACCGTGCCCCGGATGTGCACCGGCGGCTGATGCTGGCATCCGCAGCATCGATGGCCACACCCAGCACCTACCGGGGGCATCCCACCACCTACGTCATCTGCGAGCACGACCAGGCGACCCCGCCGGCCGCCCAGGAGGCGATGGCCGCCAAGGCCACCACGTCGTCCGGCT
>JAHWKQ010000140.1 GCA_019347785.1 Actinomycetota bacterium | reverse complement strand
TGCATGAGGTTGGCCTGCACCGTCGAGGCCGCCCCCTTGGGCATGCCCGCGAAGACGTTGACCCGCCCGCCCGCGCGGGTCACGCGCAGGGCGTCGTCGACCAGCGGGGGGACGCCGATGCAGATCATGGTGACGTCGGCGCCGTACCCATTCGTGGCCTCGTCGACGGCCGCGGCCAGGTCGTCCTCGGGGTCGACGGTCGCGTTCGCGCCGAAGCGGGCCGCCAGCTCGCGGCGGGGGGCCGACGGCTCGCTCACGACGACCGAGCGGGCGCCCCGCAGCAGCGCCAGCTGCACGTGGAACAGCCCGATGGGCCCGGCGCCCAGGACCAGCACGACGTCGTCCAGCCCCACCTGCGAGCGCTCCTGGCCGTTGAGGCAGCAGGCGAGGGGCTCGGCCAGGGCCAGCTGCTCCGGGGGCCTCTCCCGGCTCGCGGCCACGAGGTTGCCGGCCCGCACGGCCGCGGAGGGGATGCGCACGTACTCGCTCAGGCCGCCGGCGTACTGGTAGCCCATCATCCGCTGCCGCGGGCACAGGTTCTCCATGCCGCGTCGGCAGTAGGCGCAGTGGCCGCAGGCCACGAGCGGGGCCATCCCGACGGGGGTGCCGACGTCGTACCCGCTGGTGGCGCGCCCCGCGCGCGCGACGTGGCCGGAGAACTCGTGGCCCGGGATCGCCCCGGGGCGGATGCCCGTCGTCTTCTCCCCGCGCACGATGCGGAGGTCGGTCCCGCACAGGGTGTTCGCGCCGACCCTGACCAGCACCTCGTCGTCGGCGATCTCGGGCCGCTCGACCTCGGCGACCTCGATGTGGTTCTTCCCGCGGAAGACCGCCGCGCGCATGCTCGGGCCCCTCATGCCTGAAGTCCGGCCACGGCGGGCGCGTCGCAGATCAGCACGTCGACCAGGCCGCCGCGCAGTGCCCCGGCGATCGCGCGGGCCTTGTGCCGGCCGCAGGCCACCGCCGCGACCCGGGGGATGCGCCGCAGGTCCTCCAGACCGACCCCGAGCACCCGCTGACGCAGGGGGGAGTCGATCTCCCGCCCGTGGTCGTCATAGAAGCGCGCGCACAGCTCGCCGGCGGGGTCCGCGGCGTCGAACCGGCGCCGCTCGGCGCGGGTGAGGGCGGCTCGGTCCAGCAGCGTCGCCGAGGAGCCCCGGTCGAACGCGCCGATCCCGACGAGGGCCAGGTCGGCGGCGCGGACCCGCTCCAGCTGTCGGGAGATCGCATCACTGCCGGCCAGGGCCCTCACCGTCGCGGGGCCGTCCACGATCGCGGGCGCGTGGATGTAGGAGTAGGTGGCGGCGAGGCGCCCCGCGAACTGGCGCACCAGCTCGTGACCGCACAGGCGGGGGTCCAGGTCGAGGTCACCGCCGAGCTGGACCACGTCCACGGCGTGTGAGCGCGTGGGCTCGACATGCTCGACCAGCGCCTGCAGCGTCCGGCCCCACGACACCGCGACGCGCAGCCCGTCACGCAGCTGCCCGGCCAGCCAGCGCGCCCCCAGCTCGCCGAGGGGCTCGATCGAGTCGCCCGTCCCCGACGGTGCCAGGACGACGGCCTCGCGCAGTCCGAACGCGGCGACGAGCCGCTCCTCCAGGTCGCGGCGGCGCGCGAGCGGGTAGTCGACCGAGATCCGCACGATGCCCTCGTCGCGCGCGGCCTCCAGCATGCGGGAGACGTTCGAGCGGGTGCTGTGGATGGCGCCGGCGACCTCGGACTGCGTGAGGCCGTCCAGGTAGTACAGCTTGGCGGCCTCGGCCAGCTGCTCGTGGCTGCGACGGACGACCACCGCGCCCTCCCCGCCGACTGGGACCCGACACGCTCACACATGTGAACGCCATGGGCACGCGCCCACCCTGACCCCGGTCGGCGAGGCTGTCAAGGCCCAGGGCGGGTCGGCGGCGCCCCCGGCTACTCGACCGTGGGCGACCAGGTCGGCGCCAGCTCCTCGACCGTGAACAGGTCCTCGACGAACGTGACCTTCAGGTTGTGGGGGTCGCCGTCGACGACGCGGACCTCCAGGTCGCTGAAGCGCTCCACCGACTCGGCGGTGTCGACGCCGTGGAACCCCGCCACGGCCGCGGCCCGGTAGGCCACCAGCAGCTCCTCG
Source organism: Actinomycetota bacterium (assembly GCA_019347785.1). Classification (GTDB taxonomy): domain Bacteria; phylum Actinomycetota; class Nitriliruptoria; order Euzebyales; family Egibacteraceae; genus JAHWKQ01. Next base: position 4,043 of record JAHWKQ010000140.1, on the reverse strand, counting down.
GCCCAGAAGGCCTGGGGCGTCTGCACGCGCCGCAGATCATGGGTGGAGACCGCCCTCGCCCGCTGGGCGACGCCGGCCGTGCACACCCCGGCCTCCAGCGGCAGTCCGGGGATGGCGCCGCCGACGTCGCGAGCGGTCCGCACCACCCTGGCGAGCAGGTCGTGGGACAGGAACGGCCGGGCGGCGTCGTGGATGACGACCAGGCCCACGTCGCCGGACTCGATCTCGGGGGCCAGCGCCTCGAGCCCGGCCTGCTCGCTCGCGTGGCGGATCGCCCCGCCCTCGACGAGGGCCCGCAGCTTGACCGACGGGTTGGCGGCCACCACCCGACGGGCGCGCTCGGCGTCGGCGGCGCGGATGACGAGCACGATGTCGTCGACCAGCGGCGAGTTCTCCAGGGTCCGCAGCGACCAGGTCACCAGCGGCCGGTCGGCGACCGGCAGGTACACCTTGTTCTCGCTGGGATGCAGCCGGGTCCCGGCGCCGCCGGCGAGCAGGATCGCTGCGGTCCTCACGGCGCCCACGGTGCCGCGTGAAGCGCATCCGGCATGCACGCATACTATGGTCTGTACGCTGGCCGACGCAGCAGGGGCGCGGGCGCTCGACAACGCCGTCCGGAACCCTCGGCGACCGTGGAGGAGCCGCGCTTGAGCACATGGGCTGTCGTGTCGACCGATGCCGTCCACAACCCCGAGGTCGCCGACTGGTGCCGGGTGCTGCGCGAGCGGCTGCACGGCGTCGTGGTCGTCAGCCCGAACGGGTCGCCGGTCGGTCCCCTGCCGGTCGCCAGGGGAGTGGGGGGTCCCCTGGACCGCCTGCTCGCGGGCCTGCGGGCCGTGCCCGACCACTGCGACACGGTCGTGTTCATCGATGACGCCGCGCTGGAGGCGGTCAGCAGCGACATCGTCGTGGAGATGGTCGGCTGCCTGGCGGGCGACGACGCCGCCGTGGCGCGGGCCATCCCGGTCACCGACGCGCTGAAGCGCGTCGACGGCCACCGGGTGCTGGGAGCCGTCGGCCGCGAGGGCCTGATGGTCCTGCGGACCCCCCACGTCTTCCGGCGGGAGGCCCTGGACGACGCGCTGCTCGCGCTGCCGGACCCCTGCCCGACCGACCTGAGCGGGCTGCTGGTGGCCACGGACCTGCGTGTGCGCATGTTCCGCGGCCTGCCCCACCGCGCCCGGCAGGCGCGGCGCGGCTGGCCCGTCCTGCGCTGACGGGCGGCGACACCCATGCCCCCGACCGGTCGTTCGTCCTAGCGACCGCGGGCTGGCATCATCCGGCGATGTCCTCAGCGCGTCCTCCCGTCCGCATCGGACAGGGCGTCGACGCCCACCGCTTCGGCGACGCCGCGGCCGGCCCCCTCGTGCTCGGTGGCGTGACCATCCCCGGCGCGCCGCGCCTGGCCGGGCACAGCGACGGTGACGCGCTGCTGCACGCCGTCGTCGACGCGCTGTTGGGGGCGGTCGGGCTCGGCGACATCGGCGCCCTCGCCGGTGTCGACGATCCCCGGTACGCGGGCGCCGGCTCCCGGGTCTTCGTCGACTCGGCCCTGCGGCGCCTGCGCGCCGCCGGCTGGACGCCGGGCAACGTCGACTGCACGGTGATGGCCGAGCGCCCCCGGCTCACGCCCCACCGCGCGGCGATGGTGGAGGCGCTGGCGGGGGCCCTGGATCTGCCGACGTCCGCGGTGAGCGTGAAGGCGACGACCACCGACGGCCTGGGACTGATCGGGGCCGGCGAGGGCGTGGCCTGCCTGGCCGTCGCGCTCGTGCACCCGGCGCCCGGCTAGTCTTTGACGCGGATGCGCCTGTACAACACCCTCACCCGCAGGGTCGAGGAGCTGCGGCCCCGCGAGCCGGGTCGCGTCGCCATGTACGTGTGCGGACCCACGGTGCAGGGGGCCCCACACCTGGGCCATGCCCGGCCCGCGCTGGTCCCCGACGTGCTGCGCCGCTATCTGCAGTGGCGCGGTTGGGACGTCCTGCACGTGCGCAACGTCACGGACGTGGACGACAAAATCATCGCCCGCGCCGAGGCGGAGGGCCGTCACCCCGCGGCGGTGGCGGAGGAGTACACCCGCGTCTACGACGAGCAGATGGCCCGTCTGGGGGTGCTGCCGCCCCACATCGCGCCTCGGGCGACCGGCCACATCATCGAGATGATCGCCCTCATCACCCGGCTCGTCGAGCTGGGGTCGGCGTACGAGGTCGGCGGCGACGTGTTCTTCCGGGTCCGGTCCTTCCCCCGCTACGGGCGGCTGTCGGGGCGCGACGTGGACGAGCTGCGCGCGGGGGAGCGCGTGGAGCCCGACGAGCGCAAGGCCGACCCCCTGGACTTCGCCCTGTGGAAGGCGGCCAAGCCGGGGGAGCCGTCCTGGCCGTCGCCGTGGGGGCCGGGCCGGCCCGGCTGGCACGTCGAGTGCTCGGCCATGGCGGCGAAGTATCTGGGGGAGGGCTTCGACGTGCACGGGGGCGGCCAGGACCTGGTCTTCCCGCACCACGAGAATGAGATCGCCCAGTCCGAGGCGGCGACCGGGCGGCCGTTCGCGCGCCACTGGCTGCACAACGCCCTGTTGAGCATGAGCGGCGCCAAGATGTCCAAGTCGGTCGGCAACATCGTCGCCCTGGGCGAGGCGCTGGACCGCTGGGGCCCCAACGTCCTGCGGCAGCTGTACCTGTCGGCCCATTACCGCTCTCCGCTGGACCTGCACCCCGGCCGTCTCGCCGAGGCGTCCGCCGCCGTCGGACGCTGGGAGGCCTATGTGCGCGCCGCCGAGGGGCTGGACGCGCGGTCCGATCCCTCGCTGCGCGCGGGGGCCGTCGAGGCGTTCACCGCCGCCATGGACGACGACCTGGGCACGCCCAGGGCGCACGCCGTCCTGTTCGAGCTGGTCACCGCCGGCCACGAGCACCTCCAGGCCGGGCGGGAGCCGCAGGCCGCCGCCGCCCGGGACACCTTCCTGGAGCTGGCGGGCGTGCTCGGCTACGCGTTCGGGGCGGCGTCGGACGGCGCCCGGGTGGGCCCGCTCGTGGCCGAGCTGCTGCGGCTGCGCGAGGACGCCCGGGCGCGACGCGACTTCACGACCGCCGACTCGATCCGTGACCGGCTGTCCGAGGCGGGCGTCGTCGTCGAGGACACGCCGGCGGGGCCGCGCTGGCACGTCGGGTAGCCCGTGGGCCGGCACGCCATCCCCGGTCGCCGGCCGGTCGCCGAGGCCCTGCGTGCGGGACGCCGGCTGCACGAGGTCGTCGTCGAGGGGCGCGGGGGCGGTGAGCTGGCACGGCTGGCCGCCGCCGCGGGCCGGGCCGGTGTCCCGGTCCGCCCCGCCGGGGACCGCGAGCTGCACGCGCTGGCCGGCGGCGTCCGCCACCAGGGAGTGGTGGCGGTGGCGCCGGCGTTCGCCTACCGCGACCTGGCCGGGCTGGGCGCCGTCGACCTGGTGGTCGTGCTCGACGGGGTGACCGACCCGCAGAACCTGGGCGCCGTCGCCCGCAGCGCGGAGGCCGCCGGCGCCCAGGGGCTGGTCCTGCCCAGGCGGCGCAGCGCGCGCGTCACCCCGGCGGCGGAGAGGGCGGCCGCCGGAGCGCTGAGCTGGCTGCCGGTCGCCCTGGTCGCCAACGTGTCCCGCGCGCTGGACGGGCTCACCGCGGCCGGCTTCTGGACGGTGGGGCTGGACGCGGCCGGACACGACGGCCTGTGGTCGTCGGCTCTGCTCGACGAGCCGGTCGCGCTCGTCGTGGGGTCCGAGGGCTCGGGCCTGTCGCGCCTGGTCGCCGAGCGCGTCGACGCCCGCCTTTCGATCCCGCTGCGCGGGCGGGTCGCCTCGCTGAACGCCGCCGCCGCCGCGGCGGTCGCGCTGTTCGAGGTCGCCCGCCGCCGCGCCGGGGCCCCCCTCGTCGCCAGCAGAACCACCAGCACAAAGGACCCGTGGGGTTCAGTCGACGCGGTTGGGGGGCCGGGGTGGGGGATGAAACCCCCCCCACCCCCCGAAAAAGCCGACCCCCAAAAAAACATACAAACCCCCCACCGCCCCCCCGGAT
>JAHWKQ010000139.1 GCA_019347785.1 Actinomycetota bacterium | reverse complement strand
GATCTGGTCGGATGATGGCCGTAGTCGTCGACCACGGTCACCCCGGCCGCCTCGCCGAGGCGCTGGAACCGGCGCTGGGCGCCGGCGAAGGTTTCCAACGCCGCCCGGACGGCGTCGGGGTGGGCGCCCGCCCACACGGCCGCGGCGGCCGCGGCGGCCGCGTCGAGCACGTTGTGGCGTCCCGGCAGTCGCACGCGGAATGCGCCGAGGTCGTCGCCGTCCAGCTCCAGGCGGAAGGTCGAGCCGGACGGCTGGGGCGTGCGCGCGAGCACGCGCAGCCGCGCGTCCGCGGACTCGCCGTACGTGAGAACCTCCCCGGTGAGGCGGGGCCGGATCGCACGCACGCCGACGTCGTCGAGGCAGATGATCGCCGGGGCCCCGTCCTCCCGCCGGGCGAGGAACTCGACGAAGGCGTCCCTGACGTCGCCCAGGCCCTGGTATCGGTCGTGGTGGTCCATCTCCACGTTCGTCACGATCGCACAGGACGCCCGGTACACCAGGAAGGAGCCGTCGGACTCGTCGGCTTCCGCGACGAACACCTCACCGGTGCCGTGATGGGCGCTGGTCCCCGAGCCGTGCAGGGAGCCGCCGATCGCGAACGACGGGTCCAGGCCCTCGGCCTGCAGGCAGACGGTGGTCATCGAGGTGGTCGTCGTCTTGCCGTGGGTCCCGGCCACGAGCAGCTGTCGGCGCCCGGCCATGAGCGCCGCCAGCAGCTCCGCCCGGTGCAGCACCGGCAGCCCGAGCTCCGCTGCGTGGCGGACCTCCGGGTTGCTCGCGGGGACGGCGGTGGAAACGGCCACCACGTCCGCGTCGCCGACATGGGCGGCGTCGTGCCCCACGTGGACGGTCGCGCCCATCGCGGACAGCGCGGCGCACGAGCGGCCACCGCGCAGGTCGCTGCCGCTCACCGGATGCCCCCGCTGCAGCAGGATCCAGCCCAGCGCGCTCATGCCGGCGCCGCCGATGCCGACCAGATGCACCCGCGCGCCCGCGGCCAGGGGCGCCGGGCGCGACGACGACCCGCTCATCGTCTTCCCCGGGGCTGGGCGCGTGGGCGGGCGGCGACAGCGGTGAGGACCGCGTCCGCCACCCGCCGGGCCGCGTCGGGCCGGCCGAAGGCGCGCGAGCACGCGGCCATCGCGCCGCGGGCCGCCTCGTCGGTCAGCAAGGGCTGAGCGGCGGCCACGAGCGCTCCGGCGTCCAGGTCGGCGTCGGGCACGACGGTCGCGCCGCCGGCGCGACGCAGCGCCACGGCGTTGGCCGTCTGGTGGTCCGCCGTGGCGTGCGGATACGGCACGAGCACGGCCGGCAGCCCCAGGACCGTGAGCTCTGCGATCGTCGAGGCGCCGGCCCGGCTGACGACCACGTCGGCGACCGCGTAGGCCAGGTCCATGCGGCGGACGAAGTCGACGCAGCACACGGCCAGCGGCCCGGGCGCGGACCCCCAGGCGCGACGTGCGGCCTCGTACTGGCCGTGACCGGTGATGTGCAGGACCTGCAGCGCCGCGGGGTCGGCCCAGGCCGAGGCGGCCGCGACGGCCGCCTCGTTGAGGCGCCGCGCGCCCTGGCTACCCCCGAACACGAGCAGGGTGCGGCGGTCCGGGCTCAGTCCGAAGGCGGCCAGCGCCTCGGCGCGCAGCGCCCCCAGGTCGACGTCGGCCAGGCCCGGGCGGACCGGGTTGCCGGTCACGATGGTCGGCGCCGAGCCGAAGCGCTCCACCGTCTCGGGATAGGTGACGGCCACCGCGTCGGCGCGCAGGGCGGCCAGGCGGTTTGCCAGGCCGGGGACGGCATTCTGCTCGTGGACCACCAGCGGGATGCCCCCGCGCGTGGCGGCCAGGGCCAGCGGCACGGCGACGTAGCCCCCGAAGCAGACCGCCCCCCGGGCCCGGCGGGCCCGGATCAGCCTCAGCGCGGCCAGGGTCGAGCGCGCGACCACCCCGGGCAGGCGCAGCGTGTCCCAGGACAGCCGCCGGCGCAGCGGCAGCGCGGGCACCGCGTGCAGCGTCCACCCGGCCTCCGGCACGAGGCGCGCCTCCAGGCCGCCGGCGGTGCCGACGAACTCCGGCGCGAGTCCGGCCGCGCGCAGCGCGCCCGCGACGGCCAGCGACGGGAAGACGTGTCCGGCGGTGCCCCCGCCGGCGAGCAGGACCGGCCCTGTCACGCGCTCGCCCGGCGCCCGCCCGGCGACAGGCGCGAGTCGGCGTCGTCCCGGCCGGCCCGGGCGATCGACAGCAGCAGGCCGAGCGCGGCCATCGTGACCACCAGCGACGAGCCGCCGACGCTGACCAGCGGCAGCGTCACCCCGGTCACCGGGATGAGGCCCACGACCGAGCCCATGTTCATGCCGGCCTGCAGCAGCAGCCAGCCGGTGATCGCGGTCGCCAGCAGCCGGCCGAACGGGTCGGGGGCGCGGCGGGCGGCGCGCACGCCGCCGACGGCCAGGGCGGCGAACAGCACCAGCACCGCCAGCGTGCCCACCACCCCCAGCTCCTCACCGATGATGGCGTAGATGAAGTCGGTGTGGGCGTTGGGCACGTACAGCCACTTGCCGCGGCTCTCCCCCAGCCCCACGCCGAGCCAGCCGCCCGAACCCAGGGCGATGAAGCCCTGCAGCGTCTGATACCCGAACGTGTCGGCGTGCTCGGCCGGGTTCAGCCAGGCGGTGAACCGTGCCCGGCGGTAGGGCGTCGACATGATCGACAGGGTCGCGAGGACGACCGCCGTCCCCAGCCCGGTGGCGATGATCCGGACGGGCAGGCCGGCGGCGAACAGCACCAACCCGCCCGCGAACGCGACGAGCATCGCGGTCTCGAGGTCGGGCTCGGCCACGACCAGCGCGGCGGCGACCCCGATGACCGGTACGGCCGGCAGCAGCAGAGCGTGCAGGTCCCCCCGGCGCAGCCGCCACCAGCGCCGGGCCATGACGTGCGCCAGGTAGAGGGGCACCGTCAGCTTCAGCAGCTCACTGGGCTGGAACGACACGGGCCCGGCCACCAGCCAGCGGCGCGCGCCGTAGGCCTTCACGCCGACGTCGGGGACCAGCACGAGGGCGGCGGCGGCCAGGGACAGCACCAGCAGTGGCGCGGCCCAGGGGCGCCACACGCGGTAGTCACTGAGGGCGAGCAGGACGAGGACCGGCAGGCCGACGGCCGACCACAGCAGCTGGCGCAGGAAGATCGAGAAAGGGCCGCCGCTCTCGGCGATGGACTGCACGAACGACGCCGACAGCGTCATCAGCAGGCCGAGGAGCGTCAGCGCCGCGACGGTGCCCCCCAGCAGCAGGGACTGGGACGTGGGGGCACCGGCGCCCGCCCCGACGAGCCGTCCCAGGCGACCCGGCAGCATCCGCCGCCGGCCTCCGGCCCGTCCCCGCCTGTGGGCGTCAGGCGCCATGCGGCACCTCCTCGCGCGATGCGTCGGTGAGCCGCTCGACGGCGTGGCGGAAGGCCTGGCCCCGGGCGGCGTAGTCGCGGAACTGGTCCATCGAGGCGCAGGCGGGCGCCAGCAGCACGGTGTCCCCGGGAGCGGCCAGCGCCGCCGCCGCGGGCACCGCCGCCGCCAGGTCCCCGGCCTCGACGGTGCGGACGCCCAGCCGGCGGGTCAGCCGGGCCAGGGCCGGCCCGCTGCTGCCGATGGTGACGGCCGCCCTGACACGGCCGGGGACGACCGCCGCCAGCTCGTCGAACGACAGCCCCTTGTTGAGTCCCCCGGCGATCCACACGATCGACGGGCCGGCGGGAGCGCCCCCGGCGGCGGGTGGGCGGGAGAACGCGGTGAGCGCGGCGGAGGCGGCATGCGGGTTGGTCGCCTTCGAGTCGTCCACGAAGCGGACGCCGGCGACGGTGGCGACGAGCTCGTGGCGATGGGGGCCCGGCGCGAAGGCGCTCAGGGGAGCCCGCAGGGATCCCACCGGCGCGCCCGCGCACCGCGCCGCGGCGACGGCCGCCGCGGCGTTGGACAGGTTGTGCGGCCCCCGCAGCCCCAGCGCGCCGACCGGCGCCACCCGGCGCGGCGCGCCCGCCAGGCGGTCGACGACCCAGCCGCGCTCGACGCCGACCTGGCCGTGGGCCGGGGGCCCGACCGTGAAGGTGGCCGGTGCCGCCCGAGGTGGCCGGGCGCGCATCGTGGCCACCGCGCCCACGTCGTCGGCGTTGACCACCGCCCGGTCCCCCGGACGCTGGTTGGCCCAGACCCGGGCCTTCGCCGCCCGGTAGGCCTCGGGCGAACCGTGCCAGTCCAGGTGGTCGGCGGCGACGTTGAGCAGCACCGCCACGTCGGCCCGCAGGGCGTCGGTGAAGCGCAGCTGGAAGCTGGACAGCTCGGCGCAGACCAGAGGTGGGGGGTCCGTCGCCGTGAGAACGTCGCTCAGCGGCGTCCCGATGTTGCCGGCCGCCGGCACGCCCAGGCAGGCGGCGACCAGCTCGGTCGTGGTCGTCTTGCCATTGGTGCCGGTCACCGCGACCAGCCGCGTCCGCCCCGACGACAGGCGCCATGCCAGCTCCGGCTCGCTCCACACCGGCACGCGCCCGCCGAGCGCGGTGGCCAGCAGTGGGCTGGACTGGGGGACGCCGGGGCTCGGCACGACCAGCCCGACGCCCTCCAGCAGCCCGGGGTCGTCGGCGCCGAGCCGGACATCGGCCCCGGCCGCGCGCAGCTCGTCCGCTCGGGCCCGCAGGGCCGGGCCGTCGTCACGGTCGGCCACGACCAGCCGTCCGACCTCGACGGCCAGCAGCGCTCGGGCGGCCGCGGCGCCGGAGCGCCCCAGCCCCAGCACGAGCACGCCCGTCTGCGGCCATGACGGCGTCACTCGATCCCCCCGGCGGCGAGGAACTCGGCGTAGAACAGGCCCAGCGCGAACGCCACGGACAGCCCCCCGATGATCCAGAAGCGTACGATGACCGTCGTCTCCTGCCAGCCTCCCAGCTCGAAGTGGTGGTGCAGCGGCGCCATGCGGAACATCCGCCTGCCGAAGACCCGGAACGCGAAGACCTGCATGATGACGCTGGACGTCTCCACCACGTACAGGCCGCCGAGGATCAACAGCAGCAGCTGCGTCTCGGTGAGCACGGCCAGGGCGGCGAGCAGGCCGCCGATCGCCAGCGACCCGGTGTCGCCCATGAAGATCTTCGCCGGCGGGGCGTTCCACCACAGAAAGCCCAGGGCCGCTCCCATCCCCGCGGCGGCCGCGATGGCCAGCCCGTCGGCCTGCGCGACCACCTCGAAGGAGTACTCCGCGGGGTGGCGGAACTGCCAGAAGGCGATGACGGTGTAGGCGCCGAAGATGAGGGCGCTGGTGCCGGCCGCGAGGCCGTCGAGCCCGTCGGTGAGGTTCACCGAGTTGGAGGTGCTCGACAGCACCAGGAAGCACCACAGGACGAAGAACCCGCCCAGGTTGACGCCGGTCGCCCGGATGAACGACAGGTTCGTCGACGTCTCGGCGACGTGCTCCGCGCCGACCGCGAAGACGACCGCCACGAGGGCCTGGCCCACGAACTTCGCGGTCTTGGTCAGGCCGAGGCTGCGGCGGCGCCGCAGCTTGATGTAGTCGTCGAGGAACCCCACCGCGCCCATGCCCGCCAGGGTGGCGATCGCCAGTAGGCCTCCCGGGGAGTACTCCGGGCCCAGCGTGAGCGAGGCGATCAGGTAGCCGGCGACCGCGGACATGATCATGGCGGAGCCGCCCATCGTCGGCGTGCCCCGCTTGGCGAAGTGGGCCTTCGGTCCGTCGTCCCGGATGAGCTGGCCGTACCCGCGCTGGCGCAGGAACCGGATCAGCAGCGGTGTGCCGATCAGCGACAGCAGCAGCGACGCGCTCGCGGCGACGAGGATGCCCCTCACGCGCCACCCCCCGGGTCGAGCAGTCCCGCCGCCACGCGCTCCAGGCCGGCGACGCGGCTGCCCTTGACGAGCACGACGTCGCCCGGCCCCAGCCGCTCACGCAGGGCCGCCAGCGCCGCCTCGGCGTCCTCGGCGGCGACGACCCGGGTGGCGGCGCCCGGCTCGACGGCCTCGCCGATCGCGGCCGCCTCGCGACCGACCACCACGATCCCGTCGACGCCCAGGCGCGCGGCGAGCCGTCCGACCCGCGCGTGCTCCCCGGCGCTGCCCTCCCCCAGCTCGGCCATCCGCCCCAGCACCGCCCAGCGGCGCCCGCGG
>JAHWKQ010000138.1 GCA_019347785.1 Actinomycetota bacterium | reverse complement strand
GCTCGCGGCGAAGGCGCCGCCGCCCAGCGCGATCAGGGCGCCGAGCAGCACGAGGAACGCCGTCGCGCCGCCGGCCATCGCGGAGGCGAACAGCAGCGGGCCGCCCCTCCCCCGGCCCCGTGCCGTCCCGCCCACCTGCCGGGACAGCAGGGCGACGAGCAGGGGAAACGAGCAGGGCGCGAAGAACGAGGCGATGCCGGCGCCGGCGGCCAGCACGAGCAGCCCGGCGCCTTCCGCGGCGGGCAGGTCGAAGCGGGGATACAGCTCGTATCCCGCGTAGCCGGCGAGCGCGACGACGGCGACCGCTGCCGTGAGCACCCCGTACCGCGACCACCAGCCGGATGGGCCGTGGCGTCGCCCGGATCCGGCCTGGCTCGACCCGGCGGGCCGGTCGGGCCCCGGCGGACCAGTGACCGGAAAGCCGGCCCGGGCCAGCCGCCGGGCGATCGTGCCCTGATCGACCTGGGACTCGGCGAACGAGACCACCACGGCGTCCGCGCCCGGGTCCGCCTCGACCTGCTCGACGCCGTCGAGGCGCGTGAGGGCGTCGCGGATCGACGACGAACACCCCTCGCAATGGATGTTGTCGACGTGGAACGTCCGCCGGGTCATGGCGGCACTGTACGCCTTCCATCCGGATGGAAGGTCAAGGGTGAACGCGCGGCGGCGGGGCGTCAGTCGTGCGTGGAGCGCAGCGCCGGCAGCGCCCGGTCACCACCAGGTCGACGGTGTCGGCCCGGAAGCGGTGGCCGTCCCGCAGGTGCGCGCGCACCTGCTCGACGAGGTCGCCGGCATGGTGGCTGACCTCACCGCACCCGGTGCAGACCAGGTGGAAGTGCTCGTCGGGGTGGGCCGGCTCCCAGCGCGCGGCGCTGTCGGCGCCCAGACGGGACTCGCGCGCCAGGTCGAGCTCGGCGAACAGCGTCAGCGACCGGTACACCGAGGCGAGGTTGACGCCGGGGTCGACCGCGTGGACCTGCGCCGCGATCTCGTGGGCGGTCAGGTGACGCTCGGCGCCCCGCAGCGTCTCCCAGACCAGCTGGCGCGCCCGGGTCAGCCGGTGTCCGTGCCCGCGCAGGACGGGGCCGAGCATGACGTCGGTGTCCACCCCCGCATCCTACGGGCGGGACGTCCCCGCGTGGCGTTGCGAATCAATTGCAAAGCGGCCTAGACTGCGAATTGCTTGCGACAACCGGGTCAGGCGCCCGGGATGTCGGGGCCTTCTTTCGGGAGGAGACGGCGGCGTGCACGCCCCTGACGGGTTTCTCAACGCCGGCACCGCGGTCGCGACCGGCGCGGTGAGCGCCGGGGCCATCGGTATGGCGTTGCGTCGGACACGCGAGACGCTGCTGGACACGCAGGTGCCGCTGGCGGGCCTGTCCGCCGCCTTCATCTTCGCCGCACAGATGCTCAACTTCCCCGTCGCGGCCGGCACCACCGGCCATCTGCTCGGCGGGGCGTTGGCCGCCGTCCTGCTGGGGCCCGCCACCGGCGCGCTGGTCGTCGCCGTGGTCGTGATCGTCCAGGCGCTGGCGTTCGCCGACGGCGGCCTGACCGCGCTGGGCTACAACACCCTCAACATGGCGATCGTCACCACCTTCGGCGGCTACGGCGTCTACCTGGTGACGCGACGGCTGCTGCCGGCCACCGGCACGGGCGTCGTCGCGGCCACCGGCGTCGCCGCGTTCGCTTCGGTGGTGCTGGCGTCCATGGCCTTCTCCATCGAGTGGCTGTTCGGCGCGACCGCCCCGGTCCCGTTCGACACGGTGTTCGCCGCCGTGGTGGGGGTGCACGCGCTGATCGGCGTGGGCGAGGCCGTCATCAGCGCCCTTGCGGTCGGCGCGGTTCTGGCGTCACGCCCGGACCTGGTGCACGGGGCGCGTGACCTGGACCGGTCGGCGGCGGCGCGGCGCCCGGCGGTGGGGATGCGCGGCTTCGTGATCGGCGCGGTGCTGGTGGCGCTGACCTTCGCGGCGGTGCTCAGCCAGTTCGCCGCCCCCGGCCCCGACGGCCTGGCGAGAGTGGCGTCCGAGACCGGCTTCGCCGGGTCCGGGCAGCCACACGCGCTGTCGGACGCCATCCTCTCCGGCTACGCCACCGCGGGGATCACCAACGAGGCGGTGAGCCTGGCGGTCGCCGGGACGGTCGGCGTCATCATCACCCTGGCGGTGGGCTACGGGCTGTTCGCCGCGGTGGGCGACCACCGCCGCGGCCGCGAGCCCCGCGGTCCGCGCGCGCCGGCCTAGCCGTCCATGGGCGCCGGGCACGCGCACCCGCTCTACGTCCACGAGCACAGCGCCGTCCACTCACTGGCGCCGGAGGCCAAGCTCGCCGCGGCGCTCGCGTTCGTGCTCGCGGTCGCGGTGACCCCCCGCGAGGCGGTGTGGGCGTTCGCCGTCGACGCCGCCGCCCTCGCCGCGGTGGTGCGCCTGGCGCGCCTTCCGGCCCGCTTCGTCCTGGCGCGCCTGGCGATCGTCGCCCCGTTCGTCGTATTCGCGCTGCTGATCCCCTTCGTCGCCTCTGGCGACCGCGTCGAGGTACTCGGGCTCGGCCTGTCGCGGGCGGGCCTGTGGGCCACCTGGAACATCGTGGCCAAGGCCACCCTGGGCGCGACGACCAGCATCGTGCTGGCCGGCACCACCGAGGTGCCGCGGATCCTGCACGGCCTGACCCGTCTGGGCGTGCCCCAACCGCTGACCATGATCGCCACGTTCATGATCCGCTATCTCGAGCTGATCGCCGACCAGCTGCGACGCATGCGCACCGCGATGATCGCCCGCGGCTACGACCCGCGCTGGCTGTGGCAGGCCCGCCCCATCGCCGCCGGCGCCGGAGCGCTGTTCGTCCGCTCCTACGAGCGCGGCGAGCGGGTGCACGCGGCGATGCTGTCACGCGGCTACACCGGCGCGATGCCCATCCTCGACGAGCGCACGGCCACCGCCGGCCAGTGGCTGGCCGCGGCCGGCCCGCCCGTGATCGCCGCGACCGCGGCCGTGGCGGCGCTGGTGACCGCGGCGTGACCCATCCCGCCGTCGAGGTCTGTGGTCTGCGGTTCGCCTACCCGGACGGTCACGAGGCCCTGCGGGGCGTCGACCTGCGCGTCGAGCACGGCCAGCGGGTCGCGCTGCTCGGCCCCAACGGCGCCGGCAAGACCACCCTGGCGCTGCACCTCAACGGCGTCCACACCCCCGACGCCGGCAGCGTCGCTATCGGCGCTCTGGCGGTCGACGAGACCAACCTGCCCGAGATCCGCCGACGGGTCGGCCTGGTGTTCCAGGACGCCGACGACCAGCTGTTCATGCCCAGCGTGCGCGACGACGTCGCGTTCGGCCCGGCCAACCTGGGGCTTGGCGGCCACGAGCTGAGAGCGCGCATCACCGAGGCGCTGGGCGCCGTCGGCGCCGCCGACCTGGGCGACCGGGTCCCCCACCACCTGTCCGGAGGCGAGCGGCGGCGAGTGACCCTGGCCACGGTGCTGGCCATGCGCCCCGAGGTGCTCGTGTGCGACGAGCCGACCTCCCAGCTGGACCCGGCCGGGCGCCGGGAGCTGGTCGCGGTGCTGCGGGGGCTGGCGATCACCCAGGTGGTGATCACGCACGACCTGCCGTTCGCGCTCGAGTTGTGCGAGCGCGCGGTCATCATCAGCGACGGCCGGGTGGTGGCCGACGCCGCCACTCCGGACCTGCTCGCCGACGAGCGGCTGCTGGGCGCCCACCGCCTGGCGCTGCCCTATGGGTTCGACCCGAGGGTCGCCCGCAAGGGCACAGCGCCGTGAGGCGGGGCGACCGGGGGCGGGTCGACCGCTGCCTCCCGCGACGAGGTGAGGGGCTGTCCGTCCCGGCGATCGCGGCCGGGGCGGGCATGGCGGGCCTGAGCTGGCTCATCCGCCACCGCGTCTCGCCCCCGCGGTCCGCGGCTGGTCACCGGGGGCCGGGAGGCGCCGGCGGGCGCGCCCGCTGTCGGTCCGCGTGCTCGGCGACGGATGGCCCGCGCACGTGCTGCTGCACGGCCTCACCGGCTCAGGCGACGGGTTCGGGGCTGGCTTCGATCCCCTCGCGCGAAGTGGGACACTGGTCGTCCCCGACCTGCTGGGCTTCGGCGGCTGCACTGGGCCGCGACCCGCCCGGGAGTGGTCACGGTCGTGACCTTCTGCGCACCGCTGTACCGGGACACCGACGAGGCCACCTCCCACATCCGGCACATGGGCCTGACCGAGCGCCTCTTCGCACTCGAGTCCCCGCTGGCCCGTCGCGCGTGCGCGTGGATGTGCGCCTTCCGGGCGCTCGCCCAGTGGGTGGCGGTCGCGCACTCGCCCGAGTGGCCGGTGCCGCTGGTCCCCCAGGGTGTCCTGCACACCTGGCCGTCGTACCTGGGCGGCATGAACGGGTTCATCCTGCGGGCCGGCTGGCGTGAGGCGCTGGCGCGGCTCGACACCGCCGGCGCGGACGTGGTCCTGGCCGACGGCGCCGACGACCGCGTGCCCGTGCCGGGCCGCAGCGCCGACCTGGCCGCGGCGTTCCCGCACGTTCGCGCCGTGACCCACCCAAAGGCCGGCCACGATCTCACCGTGTCCTACCCCGATTGGTGCGCGGTCCTGCTCGACAACGCTCCCGGCTCCTCGCGACAGGCCTGAGCGCAGCCCCGCTCGCCCGGGGGCAGGGTGTCAGCGCTGACGTCCCGCGGCGGCGAGGGCCGCGACCAGACCCGCACCCACGACGGACAACGCCCAGCGCTTGGCGCGCTGCTTGCTGATCGCCAGGAGGAACAGGACCCCGACCAGGGCCGTCGGCAGCGCCGCCTGCATGACGCGCGGGCCGGTCAGCGCCCACAGGTCCACCGGCTCGGTCGGACCGGACTGCATGACGGACCCGGACCGCTCCCCGACCGCGGCCTGGTCGGTTTCGGCCTGGTCGGGTGGCGCCTCGTCGGGTTGTGCCCGCTCGGTCGCCTCCGGCGTCGAAGGCTCGGCCTCGGCGCTCGGCTCCGCCGCCGGCCGGGATCCGGTCAGGTTGTCTTCCAGGCAGGTGGCGAACTGGCCGAGGAGCTTGGTGGAGACGTCGGCCATCACCCCGCGGCCGAACTGCGCCATGCGCCCGGTGATCGACAGGTCCGTGTCGATCGCCACCTCGGTCCCGTCACCGTCGGCGTCGGAGAGGGTGGCCGTCACCGTGGCCGAGGCGTTGCCCTGGCCGCGGATCTCCCGGCCCTCGGCGCGCAGCACCACCCGATGCGCGTCCTCGTCCACCTCGGTGAAGCGGGCGGATCCCTTGAACTGGGCGGTGATGGCCCCCAGCTTCACCTTGACCACACCGCGGTACTCCTCACCATCGGTCTCCTGCAGCTCCGCGCCGGGCATGCACGGCGCGATGCGCTCCACGTCGAGGAAGACGTCCCAGGCCTCCTCGACGGGCAGGCTCACGGTGAAGCTGTCCTGGATCTGCATGCGTCCCTCCTTACGTCAGGAACCCGCTCGGGCTCGGCCGGAAGCGCTCCACCGCCTGGGCGATGTCCACGGTCATCCGGCACACCGGGTCGACGGCCTCCGAGCCCTCGCCAGCACGTCGGCGTCCTCAGTCTTGCCCACACCGGCCACCACCCCAACGGTCCCCTCTTCCAACAGCGGACGGGGACCCAGCGGGGACCGCATGCATCGACCACCCCCCGTCCCGGTTGCGGAACGGGAACCGTCGCCCGGGCAGGCCATCGGGGTGGGAAGAGCTCGATCGGGTTGCCGCTGGGGTCATCGAGCAGTATCTGGTCTCCACCCATGCCACTGACGATTTCGTTGCGCCCCACCCGGGCTCGGCGTCAAGGAGTTCGGCGCCCTCTCGGTGCTCGCCGAGGAAGGCCAGCTTTCCCAGGCAGCTAGTACCTGGCAAGTCGTGACCCGGTCACGCCCCCACCTCACCGAAGGCCCGTGCACACGCCCTGCCGGGCCGGCCCGACTCGACGAACCGAGTCTGACACGCGTCCCGGCCCGATCGGAAGGCGCAGGTTGAGAGCAAGCCACGGCATTTCGAGCGGGCATTCACCGCAGGGCCGCGCACCGCTGCCGACCCCGCCCGTCGGGGTGACATCGAGTGGAGGTGAATGCCTTCACATACGAACAGCCCGGTGAGCGTCGCCGGGCCGGTCGCGTATCTCGGCCGGCGTCGGCCGCCAGTGCCAGCGTGTCGGGGCGAGGTGCTGGCA
>JAHWKQ010000137.1 GCA_019347785.1 Actinomycetota bacterium | reverse complement strand
CGCAGATCATGTCGCTGTGGTGGCGCACCACGTCGACCGCCGCGCCCGCCAGGTTGAGCCGTGCCGACAGGCTCGCCGCCTCGCCGGACCGCGGGACCGCGGCCAGCAGCGTACGGGCCTCCTCGACCGAGCCGCGGTCGGCCAGCAGGGCGGCCAGCGCGACGGTCGCGGCGTGGTGGCCGCGGTCGGCGTCAAGCGCCGCGCGCAGCAGCCGCTCCCGCTCCACGGGGTCGGTCGACGCCCGCGCCCGGGCCACCAGGCGGTCGGCCTGTGAGGGGGCGAGCCCGGCGAAGAAGCGCTCGACGGCCGCCTGGGGCTGCACGCCGACGAACTCGTCCACCACCGCCCCGTCCCGGAAGGCCTTGACCGCGGGGATCCCTTGCACCCCGTAGGCACCGGCGAGCCGTGGGGCCTGGTCGACGTCGACCTTGACGACGTCGACGTCGCCCGCCCAGCGGGTCGCCGCGGCCTCCAGCATCGGTGACAGCTGTCGGCACGGCCCGCACCAGGCGGCCCAGAAGTCGACGACCACGGGACGGTCGTGGCTGGCCCGCACCACGTCAGCTTCGAACGTGGCCTCCGTGACGTCGCGAACCGCTGCGATCTCGCTCATCTCGCCTCCCACAACGAGGTCCGGCCCCTCAGTCTTCCGTCGCGCCCGACCCGCCGCCACGCGTCGACCCGCCGGCTCCGAGGGGTTACCGTCACCGCCCGGCCGGACGGCGACGAGGGAGAACATGCGCCTGGACGCGATGAACCTGGACGACTACCACAGCCCGTTCGACGACCTCGTCGGCACACGCGTCGAGCACGTCGCCCCCGACCGGGTCGTGGTGCGCATGACGGTCCGGCCCGAGCTGTTCCAGCCGCACGGGGTCGTCCACGGCGGGCTGTACGCCACGCTGGCGGAGACCGCCTCGGGGCTGGGCGCCAACGCCTTCCTGGAGGGGACCGACGGGTCCGCGCTGGGGGTCAGCAACCACACCGACTTCATGGGCGCCGTGAGGGAGGGGGAGCTGCACGCCGTCGGCACCCCGCTGCGACAGGGCCGCACGCTGCAGCTGTGGCAGGTCGACATCTCCGACGGCCGTGGGCGGCGCGTCGCCCACGCCAAGGTCACGCTCATGAACCTGCACCGGTAGCCGCGGGCGTGCGGCCGGCGCCCGCCCCGTCACTGGGAGCGCAGGAAGCGCTCGATCTCGGCCGCCAGGTCGTCACCGGTCGGCAGCTGGGCGTCATGGGCGCCCGAGTCCAGCTGGCGCTCGAGCGACTCGACCATCTGGCGGGCCTCGGCGTGCTCGGCGACGGCCTCGTCCACCTGGTCGCGGAACAGCCGCGCCGCGGCCTCCAGCTCGGTCGTGTCGACCCGGACGCCCAGGGCGTCGGTGACGAGCCGGGCCAGGGCCACCGCACCGGCCGGGTTGGGGGATCCGGCGATGTAGTGCGGGATCTCGGCCCACAAGCCGACGGCCGCGACCTCCCGCTCCGCGAGCGCGCCGAGCAGCGCCGCCGAAGCGCCGACCGGCCCGGTGTAGCCGGTCACGTCGCTGGCCTCCGGCACCAGGTCACGGCCGGGCGCGTTGCCGGCGCGCGTGACCCGGATGGGCCGGGTGTGCGGCCTCGCGGCCGGGTAGGCGCCCAGGGCGACGACGCGCTCGACGTCCAGGCGTCGGCAGACGTCGGCGACCTCCTCGAAGAAGGCCTGCCAGCGCATGTCCGGCTCGGGGCCGACCAGCAGCAGCGCGTCCTGCCGGGCGCCGACCCGGGCGCGGAGCAGCTCGAGCTCGGGCCACTCGACGCGGCGCAGCTCGCCGCTGTCCACGACGGCCGTGGGCCGGCGGGCACGGTAGTCCAGCAGCGCGTCGCGGTCGAAGGTGGCCAGCAGCTCCGAGCGCCAGCGATGGCGCAGGAACATCGCCGCGGTGGCGCCGGCCCCACCGGCGTCGACGAACCCGTCGAGGGCCACGAGCAGCACCGGCCGGTGCAGCGCAGGGGGCTCGACGGCCCACTTGATGAGCTCGGACATGCCCCCAGGCTACGGGAAGCGATGGGCGGGCAGCCCGCCGGATGGCCGCCTACAGGCCGCGGGTGGCGTCGGGGTCCTCCTGCGGGGAGGGGGCCGGGCGGGAGCGCGCGATGCGCCGCTCCGAGCGCGTCGTGTGGACGCTGCGCAGGACCGCCAGGATGATGCCGGCCAGCAGGCAGTAGCCGAGGATGGCGATGACCGCGGTCAGCAGGAAGTGCTGGCGGGTGAACATGCCCGCGAACGGCGACAGGAACAGCTTCGAGACGGACCGCACGAAGCCGACGATGGCGTTGTTGCGGTTGGCGCCCAGGACCCGGAAGAGCGTGTCGAAGCCGATGAAGCCGACGACGACGAGCAGGGCGGTGTTGACCCAGCGCGAGGGGCCCTCCCAGTAGTTCATCTCGTCGCCGCTGCTCATCGAGCCCCTCCGCAGGGGGAACGGACCGTACGCTAGCATCGCCGGCCTGGAGGTGTCTGGGTTCCTGGTGGGCCCCCCGGTCTTCAAAACCGGAGGGGGGCCGAACGGCTCCCGGCGGGTTCGATTCCCGTCCGCCTCCGCTCAAGGGCACGCCTCGTCGGTGATCGGCGGCCTTCGTCGCGTCGAGGGGATCGGCACATGGCAGTGGCGCGGCCGGCGCCCCGTGGCCCGGCCTGGCTCGGCGTCGGCGCGCAGCGCGCCGGCACGACGTGGTTCACCAACCTGCTCCTCCAGCACCCCGAGGTGAGCCTCGCGGCCGGTGGCCGCAAGGAGCTGCACTACCTGACGATGCCGCTGGCGCACGGCTGGAGCGCCGAGTACGAGGAGGGCTACCGCGCGCTGTTCGACGACGCCGAGGCGCGCCTGCCGGGAGAGTTCACACCGGTGTACCTGCGGGCGCTGTGGACGGCGCCGCTGGCGCTGCGGGTGTGCCGCCCCGACGCGCCGATCATCGTCCTGCTGCGGGACCCCATCGACCGCTTCGAGTCGGCGATGCGCCTGGCCTCGACCCATTTCCAGTTCCCCGCCCCCGAGCCCAGCCAGGCCCTGCGGGTATGGACCCGCACCCGCGGCGTCGCGGCCCAGTGGACCGGCATGTACGCCCGGCAGCTCGAGGCCTGGGAGCGCGTGCTGGGGTCCCGGCGCCTGATCGTGCTGCAGTACGAGCGGCTGCGCGACGACCCGCAGCCGGCCGTGGAGCGCGTGTGGACGGCGCTCGGGCTGGGTGCCGTGGCCCTGCGTGACGTGCGGCGCCCCAGCAGGACCGCCCGCAGCCCCGAACGACCGTGGACCCTCGACCTCGTGCCGGGGTTCCGGGACGAGCTGTGGCACCTGTACCGGCCCGAGGTGGAGCGGCTGCGCCTGCGCTGGGGCATCGACGTCGGCCGGTGGCCGAACTTCGCCTGACGCTCCGCGACATCGGCGCGCCCGCCGCCACGTACCCTGGGGTCGCCGGACCCCCCCATGGCCACGGACCGACGGGACCGCCCTTGATCACCGTTCAGACGACGCTGTCGGAGCGCTACCGGCTGACGGCGCTGTTGGGCAGGGGCGGCATGGCCGACGTCTACCGGGCCGACGACCTGTCCCTGGAGCGGCCCGTGGCCGTCAAGCTGTTGCGCACGGCGGCCCCCGACGACGCGCGTCGCTTCACCGCGGAGGCTCGGGTGCTGTCCCGGCTCAACCACGAGCACATCGTGCGGCTGTTCGACGCCGGGGTGCACGAGGACGTGCCCTATTTCGTCATGCAGCTCGTCGAGGGCCGGTCCCTGCGCGAGCTGCTGGCCGAGGGCCCCCTCGGCGCGGAGGACGTCCGGCGCATGGGCGTGGGCCTGGCCGACGCCCTCGCGCACGCGCACGCGTTCGGCGTCGTCCACCGCGACGTCAAGCCGGGCAACGTCCTGGTCGACACCGACGGCAACGTCCGCCTGGCGGACTTCGGCATCGCCCGGCTGGCGGACGCCACCCGGCTGACGGCGACCGGCTCGGTGCTGGGCACCGCCGCCTACGCGGCCCCGGAGCAGCTTCGCGGCGACCGCCTCGGGCCGGCGACCGACGTCTACTCCATGGGCCTGGTCCTGCTGGAGGCCCTCGCCGGCCGGCGCCACTCGGCCGCCACGGCCGTGGAGACAGCGCTCGCCCGCCTCACCCGCGACCCCGACATCCCCGACGACGTGCCCCCGGAGTGGACGAGCCTGCTGCGTGCGCTGACCGCGCGCGCGCCGGCGGACCGCCCCGACGCGGAGGTGGCCGCCCGCCGCCTGCGCACGCTGGGGCCGTCCTCCGGCCCCTCGTCACGGGTGGCGCCACCCGACGAGGAGCCCACGTCGCCGCGCAGGGTCGTGACCCCGCCCGTGGGTATCCGCGCCCGGCGCCGGGGTCGGTGGCTGCTGGCGGCGCTGGGCGCCGTCCTGGTGCTTGCGGTGATCGTCGTGGGCGGCTGGGCCGTGCTGGGGGAGCCCCCGCCCGGCGACCGCCCGCCCGACGCGCGTCCGTCCCCCGCGGCGACCGAGGGCGTGCCGGCGCGTCTGGACCGGGCGCTGGACCGCCTGGAGCGGGCGGTCCGGCCATGAGCCCGCGGCTGCTGGCCGGCGCGCTGCTGGTGGTCGTCGGCTGCACGTCCGCAACGGGCCTGTCACCTCGGGCGGCGGCGGTGCTGGGCCGGCGCGTCGACGACGTGCGGGGGGCCGTCGCCGCCGGTGACCGGCGGCGGGCCGAGCGAGAGCTGGACGCGCTGCTCCGGGCACTGGACGCGCTGCGCGGCAATGGCCAGGTCACCGCACCACGGGCGGCCCGCGTCGCCCGCGCCGCCCGTGAGGTCGA
This sequence comes from Actinomycetota bacterium, assembly GCA_019347785.1. Classification (GTDB taxonomy): domain Bacteria; phylum Actinomycetota; class Nitriliruptoria; order Euzebyales; family Egibacteraceae; genus JAHWKQ01. Next base: position 1,372 of record JAHWKQ010000137.1, on the reverse strand, counting down.
GTCGCTGCTGGCGCTGCTCGCCCGAACGTCTCCGCGGGCCCCGGGCGACGACGAGACGACCCCCCTCGGCGACGACCCGGCGGACCGGCCCGCCCCCACCCCGGGGACGCCCCTGCCGGAGGGGCAGCCGCCGCCCCGGCCACGGCCGACCCGCGACCCGCCCACGCCACCGCCCGCCCCCGAGCCGACCCCGGCCCGGACCACCGCCCCGGAGCCCGAGCCGGAGCCGGTCCCGGAGCCAGAGCCGGAGCCCACCGAGACGCCCCCGCCCCCCCCAACCGAGACGCCGACCCCCACCGAGACGCCGAGTCCCACCGAGACGCCGACACCCACCGAGACGCCGACACCCACCGAGACGCCGACATCCACCGAAACGCCGACGGACTCCTCCGGCCCGGATGGGGGCGGCACGGCCGGCCAGACCCCGCTCTCCGGGAGCAACTCGAGCTGACCGCCGGGTCACGGTCCGTCAGCCCGCGTGGCGCCGGCTCCATTCGTACATCGCGATCCCCGACGCCACTCCGGCATTGACGCTGCGGGTCGAGCCGTACTGGGGGATCACGCGCAGGCCGGCCACCGTCCGCCGAGCCTCGTCGGACAGCCCCGGTCCCTCCTGGCCGAACAGCAGGACGCAGGCGCGGGGCAGGGAGGCCCGGTCGATGCGGACCGCGCCCGGCAGGTTGTCGACGCCGAGCACCGGCAGGTCCCGCTCGGCGGCCCAGGCGGCCAGGTCGGCCAGCGTGGGGTGGTGCCGGACGTGCTGGTAGCGGTCGGTGACCATCGCGCCCCGGCGGTTCCACCGGCGCCGTCCCACGATGTGGACGGCGGCGGCGAGGAACGCGTTCGCGTTGCGCACCACGGCTCCGATGTTGAAGTCGTGCTGCCAGTTCTCGATCGCCACGTGGAACGGGTGCCGGCGCAGGTCGAGGTCGTCGATGATCGCCTCGCGCCGCCAGTAGCGGTAGCGGTCCACGACGTTGCGCCGGTCTCCCCCGGCCAGCAGCGCCGGGTCCAGCCGTGCGTCGTCCGGCCACGGCCGCGGGTGCGGGCCGACGCCCACGGTCATCCTCCCGGCCCTACGCCGCCGGGTCCCTCCTGTCTCCCGCCCACGCCGCCGGGTCCCTCCCCGTCCAGGAAGTCGGCGATCGCGCGGGCGGCCCGGGCGGCGGCGGCGCGATCGGTCAGCAGATGGTCGGCGCCGGACAGCGCCACGAAGGACTTGGGCTGGCGCGCCGCCGCGAACAGGCGCTCGCCCTCGGCGACGTCGACCTCGGCGTCCACGACGGCGTGCACGATCAGCAGGGGTCGCCCGAGCTCGGCGACGCGCCGCTCCGCGTCGTGGTCGTCGAGGTCGTCCAGCAGCGCGGCGCCG
>JAHWKQ010000136.1 GCA_019347785.1 Actinomycetota bacterium | reverse complement strand
CAGCCCGACCGCCGGCTCGTCGACGAGGTCCTGCGGACCCTGGCCGGGCCGTAGCGACGGCGGCTATGCTTTACACATGAACGACAATATCAAGCACCGTCGCCGCGGCTACACGCGGGTCAGCGCCAAGCACCAGGTGACGATCCCCGTGGACGCGCTGCGCGAGGCGGGCCTGCAGGTGGGCGACGAGGTGCGCGCCGTTGCGGACGGGCCGGGCAGGGTGCTGCTGGCCCGCAGCGACGACGTGATCGCCAGGTACGCCGGCGCCCTGACCGGGGTGTGGCCGGAGGGCTGGCTCGACCGGATGCGCGACGAGTGGGAACGGTAGTTGTGGACGCCGGCGTGCTGGTCGGCGTCTTCGATGCCCGGGACCCCCACCACGCGCGGGCGACCGTGACCATGTCCCGGGCCCTCGCCGAGGGGCACCGGCTCGTCGCGCCGGCTTCGGCGTACGCCGAATCGCTCGTCCACCCCATGCGCGCCGGGACAGCGGCCGTGAGGACGGTCGAGGCGCTGATGGACGAGGCGCCGATCCTCGTCCAGCCGGTCGATCGTGCCGTCGCCCGGGAGACGGCACGACTCCGGGCTCGCCACGGTCGTCGGCTGCGGTTGCCCGACGCGCTGGTCGTCGCGACGGCCTGGGTGCTCGACGCCGTGGACCTGGTGACCACCGACGGGGCCTGGCCCGTCGTGGACATCCCGGTGACCGTGGTGGGGACGTGATCCTCGTGCTGCACGGGCCGAACCTGTCGCAGCTGGGCAGCCGGGACCCGGCCGTCTACGGCGCCGCCACCGTCGACGAGCTCGTCGACAGGGTCCGCGCGCTGCTGCCGGGCGTCGACGCGTTCACCGACGAGTCCGAGGCGCGGCTGGTCGCGCGGCTGCACGCCGCCCGCAGCGACGGCACGCGGGCGGTGATCGCCAACCCCGGCGCGCTCACGCACTACTCCTACGCGCTGCGTGATGCGCTGGAGCTGCTGGCGGTGCCCAAGGTCGAGGTGCACCTGTCCCAGACCCACGCCCGGGAGTCGTTCCGGCGCCACAGCGTCGTCTCGCCGGTGGTGGACGTCACCATCACCGGGGCCGGGGCGATGGGCTACGAGCTGGCGGCCCGGGCGGCCGCCGAGCTGCTGCGCGCCCGCGGCTGAGTCACCCCGGCGCCGGCTCCCTCCTGGGTCGACCGAACATGAAATCCGGCCAATCCGGCAAGCCGGCCATCTCGAAGAACCCGGAAGGTTGCGTACAGGCAGTGTCGACCAGGTGGTGCCATGCAGCGCCGCTTCCCCCACGGACGTCCCTCCCTTCCGCAAGGTCTGCCCGTCGCTGTCGTGGTGCTCGCCGTGCTGGCCGCCGGGTGCGGGCCGGTGTCGTCGGTGTCCCAGGCCGCCCCCCGCCGCACGGCCGTGACGACGATCAGCGTCCTGGCCGACTTCACCCGGGCCGTCGCGGGGGACCTGGTACAGGTGCGCAGCCTCGTCGGCGTCGGGGCCGATCCGCACGTCTACGAGCCCGTGCCGTCCGACGCGGCCGCCGTGGCCGAGGCCGACATCGTCGTGCGCAACGGGCTGGGGCTGGAGGTCTGGCTGGACCCGTTCATCGGCGCGTCGACGCCGGGGCGCCCGGTCGTGACCGCCACCGACGGCCTGGAGCCGCTGCCGTGGAAGGGCGTCGGCCACGCCGGCGACCCCGACCCGCACATGTGGATGGACCCGGTGCTCGCCGCCGACTACGTGCGCGGCATCCGCGACGGGCTGGCCGAGCGGTGGCCGCGGCACTCCGAGACCTTCGACCGCAACGCAGGGCGCTACCTCGCGAGGCTGCGCGGCCTGAACCGGCGCATCGCCGGTCGCGTGGCCACGATCCCCCCCGCCTCGCGCCGGCTCGTGACGACCCACGACGCCTTCCGCTACTTCGGTCGACGCTACGGGCTGGCAGTCGTCGGGACGATCTGGAGCGTGTCGACCGAGCGGGAGCCGTCCGCCCACGAGGTGCGCAGGCTCGTCGACGCCGTCGAGGCGCGCGGCGTGCCCACCGTCTTCGTCGAGACGACGATCAACCCCGAGCTGATGCACCAGGTGGCCCGGGACGCGGGCGTGGGGGTCGGCCGGCCGTTGTACGGTGACTCGCTGGGCGCGCCCGGCAGCGGCGCCGACACCTACCTGGGGATGATGGCCGCCGACGCCCGGCGCATCGCCGCCGGCCTGGGCGGCAGGGCCCGGCCGTGAGGGGCGCCGGCGGCACCGACGCCGCCGTTCCCGGGCGCCTCGACGTGCGCGACCTGACGGTCTCCTACGCCGGGATCACCGCCCTGCGCGCGGTCACGTTCTCCTGCGGCCCCGGCGAGGTGGTCGGCGTCATCGGCCCCAACGGGGCCGGCCAGTCAACGCTGCTCAAGGCCGTCCTGGGTCTGGTCGACGCCGAGGCCGGGCGGGTCCGCGTCGGTGGGCGGCCCGTGGACGCGGTCCGGCGGGAGGTCGCCTACCTGCCCCAGCGCTCGGCGATCGACTGGGACTATCCCGCCCGCGTCGACGAGGTCGTCGCGATGGGACGCTACCCCCACGCGGGGCCGCTGGGCAGACTGCGCGCCGCCGACCGGCGCATCGCCGCCGAGTCGCTTGAGCGCGTGGCCATGACCGCCTTCGCCCGCAGCCAGATCGGCGAGCTGTCCGGGGGCCAGCAGCAGCGGGTCCTGCTCGCGCGCGCGCTGGCCCAGCGGGCCGACCTGCTGTTGCTCGACGAGCCGTTCACTGGCGTGGACGCCCTCACCGAGCAGCTGCTGTACGAGCGGATCCGGGAGCTGGGCGACGCGGGCGCGACCGTGGTCGTCGTCAACCACGACCTGTCGAGCGTGGCCGACGGCTACGACCGGCTGCTCGTGCTGGCCGGCCGCGTCGTCGCCTTCGGCCCGCCCGAGCGGGTGTTCACCGGCGAGCTGCTGGCGCGGGCCTACGGCGGCGTGCCCACCGCGGCCGGCGCACTGGTCGGAGATCGGCGGTGACGGCCGTCCTGCACGAGCTGTTCGTCGCCCCCGCGGCGCAGTACGAGTTCATGCGCTACGCCTTGGCGGCCGTCGCCGTCGTCGGGGTCACCTCGGCGACGCTGTCGTGCCTGCTCGTGGTCCGCCACCAGGCGCTGCTGGGCGACGCCGTCTCGCACGCCGTGCTGCCCGGGGTCGCCGTGGGCTGGCTGGCCGCGGGTCACCTGGGCATCTTCTGGGGGGCGCTGGCGGCCGCGCTGCTCGCCGGCGTCGCCATCACCTTCGTCGAGCGTCGCAGCACCGTGAAGCTCGACGCGGTCATGGGCATCGTCTTCACGTTCGCCTTCGCCCTCGGGCTCGCCGTCATCAGCGTCGCCCGGCCGCGGGGGATCGACCTGTTCCACGTACTGCTCGGCAACGTCCTCGGTGTCGGCCGCACCGACCTGCTGTTGACGGCGGGCTCCGGCGGGCTCGTGCTCCTGGTCGTGGTGGGCCTGTACCGCCACTTCCATCTGTGGAGCTTCGACCCGGTGATGGCCCGGGCGGTCGGACTGCGCGTCGGGACCTTGAACTACGTGTTCACGGCGCTGCTGTCCGCCACGATCGTCGCGTCGCTGCAGGCCGTCGGGCTGGTCCTGGTCGTGGCGATGCTGGTGACGCCGGGCGCGACGGCCTACCTGCTGTCGCGCCGGCTGGCCACCATGATGGTGACGGCCGCGGGACTGGGCCTGGTGTCGGCGGTGGGCGGCCTCTACGGCTCCTACCACCTGGACGTGGCGTCCGGCCCGGCGATCGTGATCGTCGCCAGCCTGCTGTTCGTGCTGGCGTTCCTGCTGGCCCCCCGCCATGGCCAGGTCGGCAGGGCCCGTCGGCGACGGCGCGCCGCCCGCCGCTCCGTCGAGGAGGACCTGCTGAAGGCCGTCTTCTCCGCCGCCCGCCGAGACTCGGAGGTGAGCGTCGACACCCTCGCCGGCGGCGCCGGGCTCGCGCCGCCCGCCGCCCGCGCCGGCCTGCGGCGCCTGGCCCGGGACGCCAAGGTGCGCCTGGACGGGCGGCGGGTGCGGCTGACCTCCACGGGCGAGTCCGAGGCGCTGCGGGTCGTGCGCGCACACCGGCTGCTGGAGCGCTACCTGCACGACGCCGAGGGCGTCGGCCTGCCCGACGTGCACGCCACCGCCGACCTGCTCGAGCACGAGCTGTCGCCCGCGGGGGTCGACGACATCGACCGGCTGCTGGGCCGCCCCACCCGGGACCCGCACGGCCATCCCATCCCCAGCTCGTCCGGCGCGCTCGCCCGCATCGCCGGCCACCGTCTCTCCGAGCAGGAGGCCGGCGCCCCCGCCCGCGTGGCGATGGTGGGCGACGTCCGGGAGGACCTGCTGGTGCGGATGGTCGACCTGGGCATCGTGCCGCGGCGGTCGGTCACCGTGCTGCACCGGGGCCCCGGCCGCGTGCGGGCACGCGTCGGCGACCGGGAGGTCGACGTGCCCGCCGACGTCGCCGAGCGCGTCTTCGTCGTCCCCGACCCGGCGGTCACGGCGCCGCCCCGTGCCCAGGGGGCCGGGGCGGCCCGCGCGCCGGAGAGGCAGGGACGCCGGTGATCCTGGTCCGCCGCTCCGTGACCGTGCTGACCGGTGACCGGCTGCCCGCAGAGGTCGCCGCCGTCGCCGACCGGGTCGTGCTGCGCCACGACTTCTGCTGCACGGCCGTGGCGATGTCCGCCGGTGCGGCCGTGGCGATGGGCGTCGGACGGTGCGACGAGGCCGCCCTGCGGCGGTTGGCGTCGCTGTGCGCCCGCCGGCGCGGGGCCGGCGAGTAGGCCGCCGCGTGCCAGGGGGACGCCACTGGAGACCGCACAGGCTGGGCCGCTACGGCCAGGGCCTGGTCGTGTCCGCGCTGTCGATGCTGCTCGGACTGACCGTCGTCGGGCCGTTCACGTCGACGCCGGACGCGCCGGCCAGGACGGACAAGGTCGAGCGGGTCCTGCACGCCGAGCCGGTCTCGGGGCACCCCCGGCCCGAGCCGGCCGCCCGGGGGCCACGACAGCGGCGGTCACGCCAGCAGGCCCACCGTCCGCGCCGTGGCGACACGCCGGCCACCGGCGCCCGCGCCAGGCGCGCCAGGCGGGCCCGGCGGATGTTCGCCGGTGCGAGTCGCCGCAGCACCGCCCTGGGGACCATCCGGATCCCCGCCATCGACCTGCGCACCCCCTTCTTCAGCGGCGTGCACAGGCGGGCGCTGCGGTCCGGGCCGGGCAACTGGCCGGGAACGGCCATGCCGGGCACGGCCGGCAACGCGGTGCTGTCGGGCCACCGCACCACCTTCACCCACCCGTTCCGCCACCTGGACCGGGTCCGCCCCGGCGACCGGATCGCCACGTCGGTCGGCCGGAGGCCTGCTGTCGTCTACCGCGTGGACAACATCGCGATCGTGCCCGAGAAGCGCTACGTCGACGTCGTGCTGCGACGCCCACGGCGGCGCCGCGCGCGCGTCCTGACGCTGTTCGCCTGCCATCCCAAAGGGATGCGCACCCACCGCATCGTCGTCCGCGCCCACGCCGACGACGCGCCCCGCGACGTCCGCCCCGACCGCTCACGGACCCGGCCCCCACCAAAGGAGGTGAACCACCGGACTGCCCGCAGGACCCCGCGTCAATCGACTCGACCACCAGGAGGTGGAAGACATTGAACGATGAGAGCCAGTTGTTCGACGGCAAGCCCGTCATCACGTTCGCCGACGAGCAGGACCGCCGCAGGTTCCTGCGCAACGCCGCCCTGATCGGCTTCGGCACCTCGCTGGTCGTCTCCCGCTGGGGCGACGCCGTGGGGCTGGCCAACGCCCAGGGCGGCACCAGCGACCTGGACATCCTCCAGTACGCGCTGGCCCTGGAGCAGCTGGAGGCGACCTTCTACACGAAGGGGCTCGACGCCGGTCTGCTGTCGGGCCGGGAGCTGGAGCTCGTCGCCCCGATCCAGGACCACGAGCGCACGCACGTGAGGACCGTGTCGGCGACCATCCGCGACCTGGGCGCCACGCCCAACCCGGAGCCCCGGTTCACGTTCCCGTCGGGGACGTTCTCGGACAAGGGCACCTTCCTGAAGACGGCGTCGACGTTCGAGGAGCTCGGCGTCAACGCCTACCACGGGCAGGTCGCGAACATCGACAGCGAGGCCATCCTCGCGGCGGCGGCGTCCATCGCCGGCGTCGAGTCGCGCCACGCGGCCATCCTCGCCGACCTCATCGGCGGCGAGCCCTTCCCCGCGCCATTC
>JAHWKQ010000008.1 GCA_019347785.1 Actinomycetota bacterium | reverse complement strand
TGTGTCGCAGAAGCCATCGACGGGATGCCGGTCGCGGTGAATACGCTGGTCAGCGCGGTGGACCCTGCCGGGATCGAACCGGCGACCTCCGCCTTGCAAAGGCGGCGCTCTCCCGACTGAGCTAAGGGCCCTCGACCGGGGCCGGCTACACGTCCTGGGGCTCGTCCCAGACCGCCTCGTCGCGCTCCCGCTCGCGCTGCTGCCTGACGAGCACGGCCAGCGTGCCGAGGGCGGTGGCGAGGAACACGAGGACCCGCTTGCTCACGGCGCGGCCTTCCGTCGCATCTCGGGGCAGTGGGCCATCGAGGACTTGAACCTCGGACCTCACCCTTATCAGGGGTGCGCTCTAACCGCCTGAGCTAATGGCCCTTCTCGACGGGACCAGTCTAACGGCGCCGCGCGCGCGCCGGAAGTCGAGTCCTGTGACCGCCCATGTCACTCCTCGTCGAGCAGCGTCACCCGCAGGCCGCCGACGAGGTCGGCGAGCAGGTTGTACAGGTAGGCCAGGAACACGTTCACGACGCTCCACAGCACCACGTTGAAGGCGGCCGCCGCCACGATGACGCGGGTGATGCTCGCCCCGTCGATCCGGACGGTCAGACTCAGCTCCCGCAGGAACCGCAGCACGTCGTCGACGATGCCCAACCGGGTCACGGCCGTCCAAAGCACGAGCATGGCCACGAGGAGGATCAGCCACAGGCAGCTGTAGAACAGCAGGCTGATCTTCAGCACCGACCACGGCTCCAGCCGCCGCACCACCGTGCGTCGCCGTTCCATCCGCGGCACCGGCGCGGAGACCATCCCGGGCGTAGCCGCGCGCGCGCCGACGGCAGGCTGGTGGTCTGTTTTGGACATGAGGCCAGAGTGTACGCCGTCGGCGATCGCCGGGGGGCGGTCGATCGGTCACCCGTCCTCCAGCCGCAGCCGGTCCTGAACCACCTCTTCGGCGACGGTGCGCAGCTTGGCCTGGTGCCTGCGGGCATGGCCGCGCAGGAGCCCGAAGGCCGCTCCCACGTCCACGCCCAGCTGCTCGGCCACCTTGCCCTTGGCCTGCTCGATGACCACACGGCTGTCCAGCGCGACCTGGAGCTGTCCGCTGATCCGCGCCCGCTCGTCACGCTCCCGGCCGTTGACCAGATAGGCGGTCGCGACATCGGCCAGCAGCTGTCCGGCCATCACCTCGGACGCGTTGAGGCTGCCGCGCTCGAACTGGTAGAAGTTGATCGCCCCGACCCGCGTCCCGCGGACCCGCATGGGAAAGCTCTGCACCGCCTTCATACCCGCCCGCAGCGCCGCGGCCGCGAAGTCCGGCCACGGCGTGTGCACCAGGTCCGGCGCCAGCACCCGCTCGCCGGTGCGGTAGGCGGTCAGGCAGGGGCCCTCGTCCAGCGCGATCTGGGCCCGCTCGATCTCGCGGATCGTCTCGTCGGAGGCCGACACGAAGCGGAGCTTGTCCTCGTCGTCGGCGAGCATCACCCCGGCGCCGGTCACGGGAAGGATGTCCAGCGACCGGTCACACAGCTGGTAGAGGATGTCGGTGACCTGGTACCCGTCGATCAGGCTGCGGGCGAAGTCGCCCAGCAGCTGGACCAGACGTTCGTTGTCGACCACGTGCTCCCCGTCTTCGAAACCGGCGGCCCCGCGTGCCGGCCGACCCGGCCACGGTGCCCAGCCCGGGCCCGACGTGTCAAGCGCCCTCGATCACCTCGGTGTCGACCACTGGGGCGATCGAGGCGATCTTGGCGCCGTCCGCGGGCCTCATCACGCGCACGCCCTGCGTGGCGCGGCCCGTGGGCCGGATGTCCTTGACGTCCATGCGGATGATGGTGCCCCCGTCCGTGACGAGCAGGACCTCCTGCTCCGGCGCGGCCACGAGCGCCCCGACCAGCCCTCCCCGCGCCTGTGTGAGGTGCGCGGTGCGGACCCCCTTGGCGCCTCGTCGCCGGAGCGGGTAGTGCTCGACGGGGGTGCGCTTGCCGTACCCCTCCTCGGTGACGACGAGTAGTTGCCCGCCGGCGTCGGCCCGTGTCATCGCCAGCACCTCGTCGTCGGGCCGCAGGCGCATCCCGATGACGCCGATGGCGCTCCGGCCGACGCTGCGCACGTCGGTCTCGTGGAACCGGATGGCCATCGCCGCCCGGCTGACGAGCATCACCTCGTCGTCGTCGCCGGTGACGAGCACGCCGATCAGCTCGTCGCCGTCGCGCAGGTTGATGGCGGCCAGCACGCTGCGCGGAGAGTCGTACGCCGACAGCGGGGTGCGCTTGACCATCCCCCTGCGGGTGGCGAAGACCAGGTACCGCGACCCGCCCGGGTGGTCGAAGGCCTTCAGGTCGACCACGGCGGCGACCCGCTCGTCGTCGCGCAGCGCGAGCCCCTCGACGTTGGCGACGTAGGTGCCGCGGGCGGTACGGCTCTTCTCGGGCACCTGCCACGCCTTGACGCGGTACACCCGGCCCTGGTTGGTGAAGAACAGCAGCGCGTGGTGGGTGGTGGTGACGAGCAGGTCGCGGACGATGTCGTCCTCGCGCAGGGCGGCGCCGGCCACTCCCCGGCCTCCGCGCCGCTGGGTGCGGTACTGGCTGGCCGGCACGCGCTTGACGTAGCCGGCGCGTGTGAGCGTGACGACCACGTCCTGCTCGGCGATCAGGTCGGCGGCCTCCAGCCCGGTGTAGTCGGGCACGATCCGCGACCGCCGCTCGTCGCCGAAGCGGTCGCGCAGCTCGGTCAGCTCCTCGATGATGATCGACCGCACACGGGCCGGCTCGTCCAGGACCGCCCGCAGCTCGGTGATCCGCGCGGCCAGCTCGGCGGCCTCGTCGAGGACGCGCTGGCGCTCCAGGGCGGCCAGCCGGCGCAGCTGCATGTCCAGGATGGCCCGCGCCTGAACCTCGGTCAGCTCGAAGCGGTCCTGCAGCTGACCCAGCGCCGCGTCGGCCGACGCCGCTGCCCGGATGAGCGCGATGACGTCGTCCAGGTGGTCCAGCGCGACCATGAGCCCGCCCAGCACGTGCGCGCGCTCCTGCGCCTTGCGCAGCCGGTAGCGGGTGCGCCTGGTGACGATCTCGGTCTGGTGGGCGACGTAGGCCAGAATGGCGTCACGCAGGGGCAACGTGCGCGGAACCCCGTCGACGAGCGCCAGGTTGATGATCCCGAACGTGTCCTGCAGCTGGGTCATCTTGTAGAGCTGGTTGAGGACGACCTGGGGGTTCCCACCCCGCTTGAGCTCGACGACCAGCCGCATGCCCTGCCGGTTGGAGTTGTCCTGCAGGTCACGGATGCCGGTGATCCGCCGGTCCTTGACCAGCTCGGCGATCTTCATCGCCAGATTGGCCTTGTTGACCTGGTACGGCAGCTCGGTGATGACGATCCGCTCACCGCCGGGGGCGTCCTCGATCTCGGCCACCGCCCGCATGCGGATGGCCCCACGGCCGGTCTCGTAGGCCTGCCGGATGCCCTCGGACCCCATGATGAGCCCGCCGGTGGGGAAGTCCGGGCCGGGCACGATCCGTAGCAGCTCCTCCACGGTGATGTCGGGGTTGTGGATGGTGGCCACGACCGCGTCGGTCATCTCGACGAGGTTGTGCGGCGGCACGTTCGTCGCCATGCCGACGGCGATGCCCGAGCCGCCGTTGACGAGCAGGTTCGGGAAGCGCGCGGGCAGCACGACCGGCTCGGACTCCTGCCCGTCGTAGTTGTCGACGAAGTCGACGGTGTCCTCGTCGATGTCGCGCAGCAGCTCCATCGCCAGCGGCGACAGGCGCGCCTCGGTGTAGCGCATGGCCGCGGGCGGGTCGCCGTCGACCGACCCGAAGTTGCCGTGCCCCTCGACCAGGGGGTAGCGCGTCGCCCAGGACTGGGCCATGCGCACGAGCGCGTCGTAGATCGCCGTGTCGCCGTGGGGGTGGTACTTCTTCATCACGTCGCCGACCGCCGCTGCGGCCTTGCGGTGCTGCGTGCCGGCGCGCATCCCGCCTTCGAACATGGAGAACAGGATCCTGCGGTGCACCGGCTTGAGACCGTCGCGCACGTGCGGCAGCGCGCGCCCCACGATGACGCTCATGGCGTAGTCCAGGTAGGAGCGCTGCAGCTCCTCCTGGATCTCGACCGGCGCGACGCCGCCGGTGACGCTCTCGCTCATGTCGCCGGGCCCAGGGTCCTCACACGTCCAGGAAGCGCACGTCGCGGGCGTTGCGCACGATGAAGTCCCGCCTGGCCTCGACGTCGTCGCCCATCAGGGTGGTGAACAGCTGGTCGGCGACCGCGGCGTCCTCCATGGTCACCTGCAGCAGGGTGCGCTGCCCGGGGTCCATGGTGGTGTCCCACAGCTGCTCGGCGTCCATCTCGCCCAGGCCCTTGAAGCGGTTGATCTGCGGGCGCCTGGAACCGTCGCCGTCGCCCATCTCCGCGAGGATCGCGTCGCGGTCGCGGTCGCTGAAGGCGTACCGCAGCCGGCGACGCCCGTCCTTGCCGGGCGGCTGGATCTGGTACAGGGGGGGCTGGGCGATGTAGAAGTAGCCCGCGTCGATCAGCTCGCGCATGTGGCGGAACGCGAAGGTCAGCACGAGCGTGCGGATGTGGGCGCCGTCGACGTCGGCGTCCATCAGCATCACGATCTTGTGGTAGCGGGCCTTGGACAGGTCGAACTCGTCGCCGATGCCGGTCCCGATGGCGGTGATGAGGGCCTGGATCTCCTTGTTCTCCAGGATCTTGCCCAGCCGTGCCTTCTCGACGTTGAGGATCTTTCCCCGGATGGGCAGAACCGCCTGGACCACCCGGTCGCGCGCCTGCTTCGAGGACCCGCCGGCCGAGTCTCCCTCGACGATGAAGATCTCGCACTCCTCGGGGCGCTTGGACGAGCAGTCCGCGAGCTTTCCGGGCAATGAGGCCGACTCCAGCAGCCCCTTGCGCCGGGTCAGGTCGCGCGCGGCGCGGGCGGCCAGGCGCGCGCGCGCACCCTGGACCGCCTTGGCCACGATCCGACGCGTCTCCGCGGGATGCTCCTCCAGCCAGTCCCGCAGCCGCTCGTGGCAGGTCCGCTCCACGAAGCTGCGGATCCCGGTATTGCCAAGCTTCGTCTTGGTCTGGCCCTCGAACTGCGGGTTGGCCATCTTGACCGAGACGATCGCCGTGAGCCCCTCACGGACGTCCTCGCCGGTCAGGGTCAGGTCGCCGCGTCCGCTCCGCCCGTTGCCCTTGTGGGCTCCGGCGTCGCGCACGAAGCGATTGACCACGCTGGTCAGGGCCTTCTTGAAGCCCTCCTCGTGCGTGCCGCCCTCGTGCGTGTTGATCGTGTTGGCGAACGTGTGGATCGACTCGTGGTAGGTCGAGTTCCACTGGACGGCCACCTCCACCTCGTGGGGCCCGTCGGTCCCCTGCCCGGACGCGGAGAAGTGGATGATGCTGTCGTGCAACGGCTCCTTCGTGGTGTTCAGGTGCGTGACGAAGTCGCGCAGCCCCCGCTCGTAGAAGAACACGGTCCGGCGTGGCCCCCCGGAGGCCTCCCGCCGACGGTCGTCGACGACGCCGATCGTCAGTCCCGCGGTCAGAAAGGCCGTCTCGCGGAACCGGCCGGTCAACGTGTCCCAGTTGTAGTCCACCGTCTCGAACACGTCCTCGTCGGCCCAGAACGTGATATCGGTGCCGGTCTCCTCGGCCGGTCCCACGTTGGTGACGGGCCCGTCGGGCACCCCTCGGCGGTAGCTCTGGCGGCAATGGCGACCGTCACGGCGCACATCGGCCACCAACCGCGACGACAGCGCGTTGACGACGCTGACGCCGACGCCGTGCAGCCCGCCGGACACGGCGTAGGACTTGCCGTCGAACTTGCCCCCCGCGTGCAGCACCGTCAGCACGACCTCCAGCGCCGACTTGCCCAGCCGCGGGTGCTCGCCGACGGGGATGCCCCGGCCGTCGTCGCTGACGCGCACCCCGCCGTCGTCGAGCAGTCGGACCTCGATGCGCGAACAGCGCCCCGCCATCGCCTCGTCCACGGAGTTGTCGACGACCTCGTAGACCAGGTGGTGCAGCCCCCGGGCGCCGGTCGAGCCGACGTACATGCCGGGTCGCCGACGGACCGCCTCGAGGCCCTCGAGGACGGTGATGTCCTTGGCGCCGTAGTCGTTGCTCGCTTCGCTCACGTGCGGCTGTGCCCTCTCGCCGCTTGGCTGCGCCTGGCGTCACGTCCGAGTCGTGCCGGCGCGGCACCCACGCGAGCGCGATGGGCGGTGACGTGCGGCCGGCGCGGCCCGACTGCGGGGCGGGCCGCTCTCCAGTAGGGCAAGTATAGCATGCGCGGCCTTCCCCCGAAGAGTTACCCACGGGTATTATCGCTGGTCAGACGCTATTTCCGCGTAGGCGGCCCGGTCCGGCCGCCGGAGGCGACCACGACGTTTACTCGCCGGACCGAGCCCGCCCCGAGGATCTCGTTCGCCCGCTCGGCGAGCTGTCCGGACAGGTAGCGGACCTGCGTCGCCCACGGCGGCGACTCCGCGCGGACGACGAGGACGCCGCCGTGCAGCCGCACCGGCTCGACGTGGGCCGCCAGCTCGGGGCCGACGATCTGCGGCCAGCGCCTGTGGACGCGCGCATCGCGCAGGCGCGACGCCCATCCCCTGGCCGACGTCAGCTCCCCGACCAGGTCGCCCAACGACTCCGGCTCTCCCGCACCCCGTTGTCGCCGTGTCACGCCTCCGTCGCCTTCCTGGAGCCCGCGCCGGGCTCCGCCGCACCATGAGGCGCCGCGTCGCGTCGCACCTCGTGGCGGCGGCCCCGCAGCGGGACGTCCTCGTCGACCGCCGCGGTGACGAGCACCTGCTCGTAGTCCCCGCAGCGGCGCGCCAGACGGGCCCGGCGTGTCTCGTCCAGCTCGGCGAACACGTCGTCGAGCAGCACGACCGGCTCCTCCCCGACCTCGCTGAGCACGGCCAGGCAGCCCAGCCGCAGGGCCAGGGCCAGCGACCATGTCTCACCGTGGCTGGCGTAGCCCCTCGCCGGCAGGCCCCCGATGTCCAGACGCAGCTCGTCACGGTGCGGTCCGGCCAGGGTCATGCCGCGTTGCCGCTCGTCGCCCGCGGCCGCCGCCAGCCCCGCCCGCAGCTCGTCCCCCAGCGACACCGGCTCCGGTACGCCCGCGCCGACACGGCCGGGCACGGCGCGCCCCGTCGACAGCTGGTAGGTGAGGCCCAGCCTTGCGCCGGCGCTCCCACCGTCGGTCACCAGCTCCCGGTAGGCGTCCGCGGCCGGACCGGACAGGGCGTGCACGGCGGCCACCCGGGCGGCGAGCAGCGGAGCCCCCGCGCGGACCAGCGTCTCGGTCCACGCAGCCAGCGTCGCCTCTGTCGGGCCGTCCCGCCCGGCGTGGCGCAGCAGGGCGTTGCGCTGTCGCAGGGCCCGCTCGTACTCCTGTCGTGCCACGAGGTAGCTGGGGCGGCGCTGGCCCAGCAGGTCGTCGAGGAACCGTCGTCGGTCGGCGGGGTCGCCGCGAACCAGGCTCACGTCCTCGGGCGCGAACAGCACGCTGCGGACCAGGCCGATCGCATCGCGGGCCCGCCGCGGCTGGCCGTCGACGCGGGCGCGGCTGCGGTCTCCGGGTCGCAGCTCGAGCTCGACGGTCAGCCGCCGCTCGTCGGCCAGCACGCACACGGCGCGCACGATCGCCGCGCGCGCGCCCGAGCGGACCAGCGGGCCCTCACCGGCGACGCGGTGGCTGGAGCCCGTCCCCAGCACGTGCACCGCCTCCAGCAGGTTCGTCTTTCCCTGCGCGTTCGGCCCGACGAGGACATGGGCTCCCGCACCCAGATCCAGGCGGACATGCCGGAAGGAGCGGTAGTCGACGAGCTCGAGGCGCTCCAGGGGCACCGGGTCAGATGCGCACTGGCATGAGCAGGTAGAGAAAGTCGCTGGCCGTGTCGCGGTCGTCCGTGGCCGGCGGCTCGCCCGGCCGGATCACGGCCGGCTTGAGCTCGTCGCGGAACTCCAGCACCACCCGTTCCCCGCCGGCCACCTCCAGCCCGTCGGTCAGGTAGCGCGGATTGAACGCGATCTGCAGCTCCTCGCCCGACAGCGTCCCCGGCAGCGACTCGTCGGCCTGGCCCACCTCGCCGCTGCCGGCGCTCACGTCGATCGAGTCGGGGTGCAGGTGCAGGTTCACCGGGGTGGTGCTGCCGGAGCCCTCGCCCACGACGGAAACGCGTCTGACGACCTCGATCAGCTCGGCGCGGTCGGCCTCCAGCCGCCGTTCGTGTCCCTCCGGGACCAGCTGGCGGAAGTCGGGGAAGCGACCCTCGATCAGGCGGGTCACCAGCCGTCGGTCGCCGAACTCGAACGTGGCCTGGTTGGGCTCCAGCACGAGCCGCACCTCGCTGCCCAACTGCTCGGCGGACCGCCGGGCCTCGTCCAGGGCCCTGCGCGGCACGAGCACGGTCATCTCGGCGCCCTGCTCCCACGGGACGATACGCCGTGCCAGGCGGTACGAGTCCGTGGCGGCGGCCGTGAGGCTGCCGGCCGTGGCCTCCAGCTGCACCCCCGTCAGCACGGGGCGGGCGTCATCCGTGCTGGCGGCGCGCACCACCTGGGTCACCATGCGCGCGAACTCCTCCGCCTTCATGACCGCCGCCGCCGCGTCATCGGCGATCACCGGCGCAGCGGGGAAGTCGTCCGCGGGCATGAGGCGCAGATCGAAGCGCGCCCGCCCGCACTGCAGGCGCAGCCGCTCGCTGTCGCCCTCTGCGCTGAGCGCGGCGTTCGGCAAACTGCGCACCACGTCCCCGAGCAGCCGTCCCGGGACCAGGGCCACCCCGTCCCGCTCGGCCTGGACCGGAATCGACAGCTCGCTGGCGACCTCCAGGTCCGTCGACCGCAGTCCCAGGCGGTCACCGCTGACCTCCAGGCGCACGCCCGACAGCGCCGGCAGCGTCACCCGCGTGCCGACCGTGCGCAGGGCCCACGCCGCAGCGTCGGCGAACTCGTGGCGCTCCGCCCGGAACTTCATGGTCTCGTCCTTTGTGCGCCTTTGGGCCGGGGGTCTCCGCCGTCGTCCACCGGTGGGTCGCCTCCCGTGCTTCTTACCGGCATGAAGAGAGTAGGACACGTCGTGGTCGTAGGGACAGGCCCGGGCTGTGGGAAAGCCGCGTTCGCCCCGGTCAGGAGGTCGGAGCGGCTGTGGGCGGGATGTGCGGGGCGTGTGGGCCGAGTGTGGACCACGGGGTCGTCGTCCACAGGGCCGGGCTCGGTACGCGGGGCCCGGGGGACAACCGCCGGTTGTGCACCGGTCGTCCACCTCCGGATCACAGCGACGTCCACAGGCGTGGCCGTGCCCACGCGGCGGCTTACCGGCCCTGGCGCGCGATGGCTTTCACACGCGCGGTGAGCTCCTGCACCTGGCGGTAGACGGCCGGGCGCTCCTTCATCACAGTGCCGATCTTGTCCTTGGCGTGGATGACCGTGGTGTGGTCGCGGCCGCCGAAGGCCTGCCCGATCTTGGGCAGGCTGAGGTCGGTCAGCTCGCGGCACAGGTACATCGCCACCTGCCGGGCGGCGACCAGTTGGCGGGTGCGGCTCGCGGAGCACAGGTCGTCAAGCGTCAGGCCGAAGTAACTTGCCGTCTCGGACATGATGAGGCTGACGCTGATCTCGGAGTCCCCGCTGTCCGGGAACAGGTCCTTGAGCACGGTCTGGGCGAGGTGGGGGGTCACCTCGCTGTTCTGGAGGCTGGCGAACGCGGTGACGCGGATCAGCGCACCCTCGAGCTCGCGCACGTTCGAGGAGATGCGGCCGGCGATCAGCTCCATGACCTCGAACGGGACCGGCAGGTGGTCCTGCGCCGACTTCTTGCGCAGGATCGCCAACCGTGTCTCGAGATCGGGGGGCTGGATGTCGGTGATCAGGCCCATCTCGAAGCGGGTCCGCAGCCGGTCCTCCAGCTGGGCGATCTGTTTGGGGGGGCGATCCGATGAGATGACGATCTGCTTGTTGGCCGTGTGCAGCGCGTTGAATGTGTGGAAGAACTCCTCCTGTGTGCGCTCCTTCGACTCCAAGAACTGGATGTCGTCGATGAGCAGCACGTCGACGTCGCGGTAGCGGCGCTGGAAGGGGACTTGGCGGCCCTTGCCGATCGCATCGATGAACTCGTTGGTGAACTGCTCGGAGGTCACGTACCGTACCGACAGGCTGGGAAACAGCCCGAGCGTGTAGTGACCGGCGGCCTGGAGCAGGTGCGTCTTGCCCAGCCCGGCGCCGCCGTAGATGAACAGCGGGTTGTAGGCCCGGGCGGGCGCCTCGGCGACGGCGAAGGCGGCCGCGTGCGCGAAGCGGTTGCTGGCCCCGATGACGAAGCGCTCGAACGTGTACTTGCCGTTGAGCGTCGTGTCGGGGTGGGGGGTCGGTCGGGGGAACTCCTCGGGCGCACCCCACCGCCCCCGCCCGGAGGGGCGCAGCGGTTCCTCGTCGCGCGTGTCGTCCACGGCGGCGGCCGGCGGACCCGGGTTGGGGCGGACGGTGATGACGACGTTGAGCGCGCGCCCGGCGGCCTCGGTCAGGGCGGCGCGCAGGGCGGGGCCGTGCCGCGTGTCGAGTTGCTCGCGGGCGAAGGCGTGCGGCGCGGCGAGCACGACCGTATCGTCGCTGAAGCCGACCGGGGTGGTGCTCGCCAGCCAGGTCAGCTGGGCGGCGCCGGTCACGGTGGCGCGCAGGTGCACGAGGGCGCGCCCCCAGAGGTCCTCGAGATCCACGACTGCTGCCTCCGGCACACCCGGCTCCTACTTCTCCGGCTGCACAGTCGACGGAGCCGGGGCCGAAGACACCGGCCCGCGGCCCCCGGCGGCGGCCTCGGCTGTGCAGCGACTTATCCCCAGCCACGTCCACAGGCTGTGGACAGCAGGGAAACCCGACAGTTCCCACCGGGATGCGCCATTCGGTGCGACCGTGGGGCCGGCGCAGGGACGGCAAGGCACCGGGGAAGCGGTTTGAACCACACGACACGGCGGGTGCCGCCGTGCCCGGGTGCTATTCAGGGGCCGACGCCTCTGCCTCGACGGCGGTGGCTGGACGGGGATGCGGCGCAGACCGGGAGTCGGCGGTCGCTACCCGTTCACGTTGTGTGCGGCCCAGTGTTCGGCTGCCCGACCGGCGCGCCGGGGCGCACCCGCTTGGAAAGCCTGTCGTCTGTCGAAGACGCGGGGGAGTATAGGAACGGGGGTCGGTGAACCGCAACCGTCGATTCCGTCGATCTCGGCCGTGGCAGCCCCGGGCCCGGGGCGGGGCCCTCTTTGACACCGTTGGTGCCCGGTTCCTACTATCCTCGTGAGCCTGCACGGCCGCTTCCGCGCAGGTCCCGCGGCCCCTGTCGTGAACCGGTCGGCGTTCCGCAGTACGGTGGCGCGGCGTACCTGTACCGCCGCCCTGTGCCGACGCGGTCGACGAGCGGGCTCGGCGGAGCCGCAGCGCAGACCCACGACGCTCTCGAGTCACCCCATGAAGCGCACCTTCCAGCCCAACACCCGCCGGCGCAAGCGCAAGCACGGCTTCCGGCACCGCACGCGGACCAGAGCGGGGCGCGCAATCATCCGCAACCGGCGGGCCAAGGGCCGTCGCCGCCTGACGGCCTGAGCGGCGCGGGGCAACGTGCCCGTGGTGGCATGCGGTGGGTCCCGCCCGGCGTGGGCCGGGGCCGTGACGTGACGAGGCGGGTGGCGCGGCTGCCGGGCGCCTGCGTCGGTTCGGTGGTGGCCACGCGCGCCACGGCCCGAGGGCGGCGGATGCGGGTGTACGTCCGCTGGAGCGGGGTCGATACCACGGCGCGCGCGACGGTGGTGGCCGGCCGCTGGATGGGGCCGGCGGTCGCGCGAAACCGGGCCAAGCGGCGTCTTCGCGCGGCCCTGGCGGCCACCGCCCCGCCGCGCGGCCTGGACGTGGTGGCGGTGGCCGCCGAGGGAGCCGGCAGCGCCGACTTCGGCGACCTCGTCGACGAGCTCGGCCTCCTGCTGCGGCGGGCGGCCGCCCGAGCCGGGCGGTCGGCGTGAGCGTCACGGACACCAGGGCGACGCGGGCGAGGCACAGCCCGCTGGCGTGGCTGCTGACCGGCCTGGTCGGCCTGTACCGGCTGGTGCCCAGAGGGCCGGTACCCCGGTGCCGCTTCACGCCGAGCTGCTCGCTGTACGCGCTGGACGCGGTGCGCCGGCACGGCGCCCTGGCCGGTGGCTGGCTGGCGGTGCAGCGGGTGGGGCGGTGCCACCCGTTCCACCCGGGCGGCGTCGACGAGGTGCCTGAGCCGGGACGACGAACCACGGCGCACGCGAAGGGAGCGTACGGGTGACCGCGGTCTGGAACGGCCTCATCGAGGGGCTCGGCGAGATCCTCCGGATCTTCCACGGGGTCCTGGACCCCCTGCCGCTGGTGGGCGTGGCGGCGTGGGGCTGGGCCATCGTGTTGCTCACGTTCACCGTCCGGCTCATCCTGCTGCCCCTGGCGGTCAAGCAGACCAACTCCATGCGGGCCATGCAGCGACTTCAGCCCCAGGCCAAGAAGATCCAGGCGAAGTACAAGACCGACCGGGCGATGATGCGGTCCAACCCCGAGAAGTACCGGGAGCGGCGGCAGAAGCAGCAGCAGGAGACGATGGAGCTGTACCGCGAGCACGGTGTGAACCCGGCCGCCGGGTGCCTGCCGCTGGTCGCGCAGATGCCCATCTTCATCGCGCTGTTCCAGCTGCTGCGCGACAACTCACGGATTCCGGAGCTGGAGACGGCGGGGTTCTACCTGGTGGACGGGCTGTCGGCGACCGCGGGACAGGCCGGCGTCGGTGCGTGGATCCTGGTGATCCTGCTGGGCGCCACGGCGTTCCTGTCGCAGCGGCAGATGATGGCCAGCAACCCGGCGGCGTCCCAGACCCAGCAGCAGCGCATGCTGCTGTACGCGATGCCGGTCATGTTCCTGGTCTTCTCGATCAACTTCCCGGTCGGGCTCCTGCTGTACTGGGTGTCGACGAACCTCTGGACGATGCTGCAGCAATACGTCATGTTTCGGAACATCGGTGCGCAAAGTGCCCAGCGGACGTGACGGCCCCCGCCCACGGGCCGGACATGTCCCAGCGGCCAGACACAGGCATGGAGGCAGACAGTGACCAACACCGACGCCGCGACCGACGCCACACAGGCTGGTGGGGACGGTCTGGCTCCGCCCGT
The DNA here is from genome assembly GCA_019347785.1 of Actinomycetota bacterium. GTDB lineage: Bacteria > Actinomycetota > Nitriliruptoria > Euzebyales > Egibacteraceae > JAHWKQ01. The sequence goes on along the minus strand of JAHWKQ010000008.1, from coordinate 9,789 downwards.
CGAGCTCGAGGATCCGTCGCTGACCCCGCAGCAGCGCATGGACATGCTCGACCAGGAGGCGGACATCGCCGCGGACTTCCTCGAGGGACTGCTGGACCTGCTCGACATTGCCGGTGACCTGGCGATCGAGGTGCAGGAGGACCAGGCTGTGGTCAACATCGAGGAGGTCGGAAGCGGCCTGCTCATCGGGCGCCGCGGCGTGACGCTGGAGGCGCTGCAGGAGCTCGTGCGGTGCGCGGTGCAACGCCAGACGGAGCGCCGCTCACACGTCCGGATCGACGTCGAGGGCTACCGAACCCGCCACCTGGACAAGCTGCGCGACCGCTGCCGTGACGCCATCGCCGAGGTGCGCGAGAGCGGCGAGCCGGTGCGGCTCGAGCCGATGGACGCCTTCGAGCGCAAGATGATGCACGACCTGGTGGCCAAGACCGGCGGCGTCGCCTCCTCCAGCGAGGGACACGAGCCGAAGCGGCGCGTGGTCGTCCACCCCGACGTCTGACCACGAGGGGGGCGGTTGCCCCGAGGTCCGTGTGGGCGCAGCCGAGGCCGCAAGGCTGGACCGCCTGGCCGAGCTGATCGCCGGCTCCCCCCATAACCTGGTGGCGCGCGCGGACCGCGCCGTCGTGCGGTCGACGCACATCGAGGAGGGTGTGGCGCTGGCCGGCCTTCTCGACGCCGACCCGGCCAGCCGCTGGCTCGATCTCGGCACCGGTGGGGGGCTGCCGGGGCTGGTGCTGGCCGTCGTCCACCCCGAGGTGCGCTGGACGCTGCTGGACGCCACCCGCAAGAAGGTGGCGGCGGTGGCGGCCTTCGCCGCCGAGCTCGGCCTGGACAACGTGCACGTCGTGGCGGGCCGTGCGGAGACGATGGCCCGCGAGGAGGACTTCCGCGGCGCCTTCGACGGCGTCGTCACCCGCGCGCTGGCTCCCCTGGCCGTGGCGGCGGAGCTGGCCCGGGGCTTCCTGCGCCCCGGGGGGCTGCTCGCGGTGGTGAAGGGCCCCGCGTGGCGGGCCGAGGTCGCGGCGGCCGGGCACGCCCTGCGGTTGCTGCGCCTCGACGCTCCCGCCGCCGCCGACATCGGTGACGCCGAGCGGCCGGCCTGGCTGGTTACGATGCGGGCGCTGGGCGAGGCGCCCCGCGCGTACCCCCGGCGCGACGGCGTCCCGCGCTCCCGCCCGCTGGACCGCCGCTAGCCCTGCGAGCCGTCGCGCGGGATGGTTTCACGTGGAACACCGCGAGCGGGCCGGCCACGGCCCGGGCAAAGGGCCAGATGCAGAGGCTTGAGACACGGGCCCACGCCGGGGCGGACCCCGGCCCGGGCGGCCCCCCGAGGGCGGCGACGCGTGTGCTCGTCGTGGCCAACCAGAAGGGTGGGGTCGGCAAGACGACGACGGCGATCAGCGTCGCCGCGGCGCTGGGCGAGCTCGGTGTCCGCGTGCTGCTGGTGGACCTCGATCCGCAGGCGAACGCGACGTCGGGCATCGGTGTCCGCGTGTCGCCCGACCAGCCGACCGTCTACGAGGCGCTGATCGACGAGGCGACCGCGGCCGATGTCGTGGTCGCATCGGGTGTGGCGAACGTGGACCTCGCCCCCGCCACCCTGGAGCTGGCCGGGGCGGAGGTGGAGCTGGTGACCGCCTTCAGCCGGGAGCAGCGCCTGCGGCGGGCGCTGGAGCCGGTGCGGGGCCACTATGACCTCGTGCTCGTCGACTGCCCGCCCAGTCTGGGCCTGCTGACCGTCAACGCGCTGTCGGCCGGCGACCGCGTGCTCGTGCCGATCCAGTGCGAGTACTACGCCCTCGAGGGGATCGGCGCGCTGCGCCGCAATACCGAGCTGGTGCGGCGGAACCTCAATCCCTCGCTGGAGGTGCTCGGCTACGTGCTCACCATGCTCGACACCCGCACACGACTGAGCCAGCAGGTGGCCGACGAGGTCCGCACCCACTTCGGCGGTCTCGTGTTCTCCACACTGGTGCCGCGCTCGGTCCGCCTGGCCGAGGCGCCCGGCTTCGGGCAGCCCATCACGGTGTTCGACACGAGGTCGAGGGCCGCGGCGGCGTACCGCCGCCTGGCCGGGGAGCTGCTGGAGCGGCTCGGTGGGCCCCCGGGGACCGCCGGCGACGAGGGAGGGCCGACATGATCCGCCGGGTGGGGCTGGGCCGGGGGCTGGACGCGCTGATCCCCTCGGAGGCGCCGGGGCGCAGCGGCCTGCGCGAGCTGCCGATCGACCAGGTCGTGGTCAACCCGCGTCAGCCCCGGCGCGCGCTGGACGAACAGGCGCTCGCCGAGCTGGCGGCGTCGATCCGGCAGCTGGGTGTGCTGCAGCCCATCCTCGTGCGTCCTCGCAGCGAGGGCGGGTGGGAGGTCGTCGCCGGGGAGCGCCGCCTGCGGGCCGCCCGGCTGGCCGGGTTGGAGACGGTCCCCGGCGTGGTGCGGCACACCCCCGACGAGCGGCTGCTGACCGAGGCGCTCGTCGAGAACCTGCAGCGCGTGGACCTCAACGCCATCGAGGAGGCCGTCGCCTACCGGCAGCTGATCGACGACTTCGGGCTCACCCACGACCGCCTCGCGGAGCGGCTCGGCCGGTCCCGGTCGGCCGTGTCCAACGCCCTGCGCCTGCTCGGCCTGCCACCCGAGCTGCAGCGGCGCGTGGCCGACGGCTCCCTGAGCGCCGGCCACGCGCGGGCGCTGCTCGCCCTGGACGACGAGCGCGACCAGCGGCGGATCGCCGCCCGGGTCAACGCGGAGGGGCTGTCGGTCCGCGCGACCGAGGCCCTGGTGCGGGAGGCCGAGCGCACTCGGGAGCCCGCGGCGGCCCTGTCCGAACTGGCACAGCGCGCCCGTCGCCGTCACGCCCCACCGTACGCGCACCTGGCCGGTCGGCTGGCGGATGCGCTGGGCACCCGGGTCGCGATCCGCGGCGGAGCGCGCCGGGGCCGCATCATCATCGACTACTCCGGCGAGGAGGACCTCGAGCGCCTGCTCGACGTGCTGGGGCGGGGGGCCGGGCGTGACCTCGCCGAGGAGCCGGTGACCGGCTGAGTCACCCGGAGGGACCGGCGACCGCGAGCCCCACCACGCGCTCGCACAGCTCCTCGAACGACCAGCCCCTGGCCTGGGCCGCCACCGGCAGGAGCGAGGTCTCGGTCATGCCCGGGCAGGTGTCGAGCTCGAGCAGCCAGGGTGTGCCCGACGCGTCGACGATGAGGTCCGCACGCGTCAGGTGCCGGCAGCCGGCGAGCGCGTAGGCGTCCAGGGCCACCTGCTGGCAGCGGCGCAGCGCGGCCGCCGGCAGCCGCGCGGGCGCGAAGAACTCGGTGGCGCCGTGCGTGTAGCGGGCGACGAAGTCGTAGGCGCCCTCCTTGGGGACGATCTCCACCGGCGGCAGCGCCTCGCCGTCAACCACCGAGACGGCGACCTCCGTCCCCGCCACGTGCCGCTCGGCAAGCACGACGTCGTGGTAGCTGAAGGCGGCGATGAGAGCCCGCGCAAGGTCGTCGGCGCTGTCCACCAGGCGCACCCCGAGCGCGGCCCCACCCTGCCCCGGCTTGACGACCAGCGGCTCGCCGAGCCGCGCCAGCACGCGGTCCAGGGCGGCCGACGCGCCCATGTCGCGCACGGCGGTCGAGGTCACGCGGACCCAGTCGGGTGTCGGCAGGCCGTTGCGCCGCCACTGCCCCTTCATGACGGACTTGTCCCAGGCCAGCGCCGAGGCGACGCTGTCCGGACCCGTGTAGGGCACCTCGAGCAATTCCAGGAGCCCCTGGATCGTGCCATCCTCTCCCGCCCTGCCGTGCAGGGTGAGGAAGACGACGTCGAAGCCCCCCCGGGACAGGGTCGTGACCAAATGCTCGTCCAGGTCGAGCTGGGTGACGCGGTGACCCAGCCCGCCCAGCGCCTCGGCCACCCGGCGCCCGGACCTCAAGCTGACGTCGCGCTCGAGCGACAGGCCGCCGGCCAGCACCGCGACGTCGTAGGTCATCGGATCACCCGCCCCGCACGGCTCGTACGGCTATCCACGCCCGCGGTAGACGGCCTCCACCAGCTCGACCTCCTCGCGCAGGACCTCCGCGAGCCGCCGCACCCCCTCGCGGATGCGCTCGGGCGGGGGCAGGCAGAACGACAGCCGCACCTCGCCGGTGCCCTGCCCGTCGGCGTGGAAGGCGCTGCCGGGGACGTACGCGACACGGGCCCGGATCGCCTTGGCCAGCATCTCCCCGGCGTCCAGGGCCGGTGGCAGGCGCAACCACACGAAGAAGCCGCCCGTCGGGACGCTCCACGTGCACGAGGAGGGCAGCTCGGCGGCCATCTCGGACAGCATGGCCTCACAGCGCTCGCGGTACAGCTCGCGGAAGGCGGCCACCTGCGCCTGCCACGGCTGCGTGCCCAGCCATCGCTCCGCCACGAACTGGGTGAGGTTGGACTGGCACAGGTCGGCGGTCTCCTTGAGCAGGACGAGCTTGTCGCGGATCGGCCCGGGCGCCGAGAGCCACCCGACCCGTATGCCGGGCGAGAAGATCTTCGACAGGGTGCCGACGTAGACGACGTGCTCGGGGGCCAGCGAGCGCAGCGACGGGCGGACCTCGCCCTTGAAGTCCAACAGGCCGTAGGGGTTGTCCTCCACGACGAGGAGGTCGTGACGCCGGGCGAGCTCGGCCAGAGCCAGCCGCCTCGTTACGGAGAGTGATACACCGGCCGGGTTCTGATGGGTCGGAACCGTGTAGAGGAACTTGACGGTTCGTCCTGCGGCGCGGACCTGGGTCAGGCGGTCCTCCACCGCCTCGGGGATCAGCCCGTCGGCGTCCATGTCGACGTGCAGGACCCGGGCCTGGTAGGCGGAGAAGGCCCCCAGGGCACCGACGTACGACGGCCCCTCGGCCAGCACGATGTCGCCGGGGTCGCAGAACAGCTTGCCGAGCAGGTCCAGGGCCTGCTGCCCGCCGGTGGTCACGACGACGTCGTCGGGGTGCGCGGCGGTCTCCTCGGCGGCCATCACCTCCACCAGGCGCGCCCGCAGGGCCGGCATGCCCTGCCCGCCGCCGTACTGCAGGGCGCTGGGGCCGTGCTCGCGCACCACGGCGTCGGTGACCTCGGCGACCGCGTCGTAGTCCAGCGCCGCCGTGTAGGGCATGCCACCGGCCAGGGACACGACCTCGGGCCGGCTGGCCACGGCGAAGAGGGCGCGGATCTCCGAGGCGCCCATGCCCCGCGCACGGGTCGCGTACCGGCTGACGTACGGGTCGAGCGTGATCTCGCTCACACGGCCCTCCGTGAGGAGCGGGTCGGGCGGCGGGCGAGGACGCCCGTGTCGCCGAGGGTACACCGCGGCTACACTCGCCGGGGTGCCCGGACATCGGGAGGCAGGATGCGTGCCGAGCAGAGAGCCGTCGGCCGAGGCCTGTCCGCGCTGCTGCTGGGCCTCGTCGCCGGCGCTCTGGCGACGCTGATCGTGCCGCGCGAGACGGCCGGCCACGTTGAGAGCCGGTGGGAACCGGCGTCCGGGGCCCGGCGATGAGCCGCCGGGTGCACGACCTGACCCTGGGCAACCTGGACGACCTGCCCGGGGCCTGTCGCTCGTGCGTGTTCTGGGAGACGACGCGCGCGGGGCGCGGCGCCAGGGCGGGGCGCGCCGCCGCCGGGCGCAGCGCGAAGGAGGCGTGGTGGCAGGCGACGCAGCTGGAGTGGGGCTCGCCGGGAAAGGCCGTCTACGTGGACGACCGGTTCGCCGGGTACGCCAGCTTCGCGCCCGCCGCCCAGGTGCCCCGGGTGCGCAAGCTGGGCAACGGCTGCTCGAAGGACGCCGTCCTGCTCATGACCCTGTGGACCGAGCCGGGGCACCGCGGCGAGGGCCTGGCCACGCTGCTGCTGCACAGCGTCCTGCGCGAGACCCACCGTCGCGGCGCCCGTGCGCTGGAGTCCTACGGCTCGCGGGTGGGCGGGATGGGCGGGGTGCCCGGTGACTGCGTGCTCCCCGAGTCATTCCTGCGGGCGAGCGGGTTCCAGCTCTGGCGCGACCACGCCCTGTACCCGCTGCTGCGCCTCGACCTGCGCCAGACGGCGAGGTGGCAGCGCTCGGTGGGGTCGGCCGTCGAGGGAGTGATCGCCGCCCTCGCCAGACGTGAGCGGTCACCGGCCCCCTCGTTCCGGTGCGCCCCTGCGGACCGCCGGCTGGAGCCGACGACCGGCTAGTCGCCTGCCGGCACGGCGACTGACGGGCTGGTCAGGTCGACGGTGTCCAGCGTGAAGAACCCCGTCACGGCGGCCGCCAGGGCGGCGGCGAGCTGCTCCTGGCCGGCGGGGTCGGCCAGCCGCCGCTCGTCGCTCGGCGACGTGATGAAGCCGGGCTCGACCACGACGGCGGGCATGCGCGTCTCCCGCAGGATGGCCCAGGTCACGGGGTGCGTGCGGCAGTCGGGCACCCATCCCGCGGCGACGACCGCCTCCTGCACGAGCTGGGCCAGGCGGTACCCCGCCTCCGACACGAAGTTGGAGCTGCCGAAGTAGTAGGTGCTGGAGCCGCTGGCCGAGGGCGTGGCGAGCGCGTTCGTCGCGACCGACAGCACGAGGTCGACACCCTGCTCGTTGGCCAGTCGCGCCCGCTCGCTGGGGGTGGGGTCGGTCGCGGGCCCGCGGGCGAGGACGACGTGGGCACCCCCGGCCGCCAGCCGGGCGGACAGGCGGGCGCAGACCTGCCAGGTCACCTCGGCCTCCGTCGCCCCCGAGGGTCCGACGTGCCCCGCGTCGGGGGGGCCGCGCCGGGGGTCGAGCAGGACGCGGGCACCGGGAAGGCCACGGCCGGCGACACGGCGCAGCCATTCGCGCTCCCGCGCCCGGATGCCCAGTCCGGAGGACTGGTGGGCGCGCCACAGGCGCCGCAGAGCCTCCACCGTGGCCGGCCCCACGACGGCGTCGACCTCCAGGCCCGCGTTGCGCTGGAACTCCTCGACGGCGCGGTGGGTCAGCGGGCCGAAGAGCCCGTCCTGGGGCCCCGCGTCGAAGCCGAGCTCGTTCAGGCGCGCCTGCAGCCCCCGGACGTCGTCGCCGCGCATCATCGCCCGCGATCGCCACAAGAGCCGGTCGCCGAGCGAGAAGCTGGCCTCGACGAGCTCCCGCCACGTCTCCACGCCGACCACGCCGTCGGCCTCGAGGCCACGGCGGCGCTGGAAGCGGCGGACGGCCTGCACGGTCACCGGGCCGAACCACCCGTCCACGGACAGTGACGGCTCGACAAGCCGCGCGAGCCGCTGCTGCACGTCGCGGACCGGGGGGCCCCGGTCGCCGGCACGGATGAGCCTGGGCACGGCCTGTGAGTCTAGTCAGGCCACGGGCCGCCGGTTCGGCGGACGGCCCCCGACCCCCCGGCCTAGGCGACGAACTCCTCGACCTCGTCGAGCAGCTGGCCCTTCCCGCGGGCGCCGACCAGGCGCTTCTTCTCGTTGCCGTCGGAGAACACCATCAGCGTCGGGATGGACATGACGCGGTACCGCCGGGCCGTCTCGGGGTTCTCGTCGACGTTGAGCTTGAGGACCTTCAAGGCCCCCGACTTCTCGCGGGCGATCTCCTCGACGACCGGCCCGACCATCCGACACGGCCCGCACCACTCGGCCCAGAAGTCGACGAGCACGGGGTCGCTGGACTGCAGGACCTCGGCGTCCCACTCCCTGTCGCTCACGGCCTGCACGTGTCCCATGTGCGCTCTCCAGTGCTCGTCGGGCTCGTCGGGGTGGTGACTCGTCGCCCAGGATGGTCAACGGGGCCGATTGTGCGGGTATTCCCCACCGCGGGCCCGGTTGAAAGCCGCGAAAAGCAGCGAGGGGCGCCCTGGGGCGCCCCTCGCCCGCGGTTCGAATGACGGGGGGACAGCCGAACCGCGCAACTGCGCGCGGGCACGCGCTCGTCCTCGTTCGCCATACGAGGAGGTCCCACCGCCCGCGCTCGCGGCAGCCTACACGGTCGCACGCTTGAGGCAAGCCGGGCGCGGATCAGGTGTGGGATTCCAGCCATCGCTCGGCGTCCATCGCCGCCTTGCAGCCCTCTCCGGCGGCGGTGACGGCCTGGCGGTAGACGCGGTCGACGACGTCGCCGGCCGCGAAGACGCCGTCGACGCTGGTGGCCGTGCGGGGCAGGTCGACCAGGATGTAGCCGTCACCGTCGAGCGCGAGCTGGCCGGCGAACAGCGACGTCACCGGGTCGTGGCCGATCGCGACGAACAGCCCGTCGGTGCGGAACTCGGAGCGCTCCCCGCCGACGGTGTCCTCCAGCACGACCCCTGTCACCGCCTCGTCGCCGAGCACCTCCACGACGGTGGCGTTGAAGACGAACTCGATGCGGTCGTTCTTGAACGCCCGCTCCTGCATGATCTTGGAGGCCCGCAGCGCCTCGCGCCGGTGGACCACCGTCACCTTCGAGGCGAACTTGGTGAGGAACGTGGCCTCCTCCATGGCCGAGTCGCCGCCACCGACCACCACGAGCTCCCGTCCGCGGAAGAAGAAGCCGTCACAGGTCGCGCAGCTCGAGACCCCGCGCCCGACGAGCCGGCGCTCGTTGTCCAGCCCCAGCCAGCGGGCCCTGGCGCCGGTGGCCACCACGACCGTGCGGGCGCGGTGGGTGCGGTCGGCGACCATGACCGAGAAGGGCGAGCCGGCGAGGAAGTCGACCGCGTCGGCGTCGGCGGCGGTGACGAACATCGCCCCGAAGCGCTCGGCCTGCTTGCGCATGTCGGCCATCAGCTCGGGCCCCAGCCGCCCCTCCGGGAAGCCGGGGTAGTTCTCGACGTCGGTCGTCTGCATGAGCTGGCCACCGGCCTCGCGACCCTCCAGCACCAGCGGCTGCAGGTTCGCCCGGGCGGCGTACAGCGCGGCCGTCAGCCCCGCCGGGCCGGAGCCGATGACGACGAGGTCGTGGATGGTGTCCGGCATCGAAGTAGTCGCGCCTCCTGGCGAGCGGGCTTCCCGACGTCCAACGGGCCCCCGACGGCGGGTATTCCGCCTCCGGCGCAGGGGGAGCCGACTCCTGCTGGACGGCCCCCGTCACCCCGGCCGGCCCCGTATGGTCAGCTCCGAGATCTCGGCCCGGTAGCCGCCTGACGCGCCCGGGAGCGTGCCCGTGAGCCATATCAGCACGTGGCGGGTCCGCTCGGGCTCGTCGAGCCGTGCGCCGGCGCGCTCGCTGGCCTGCTCGACGGTTGCGACGGGGCGCCAGCGGGCCAGGTCGTCGGCCGGCGTGTCGGCGATGCGCACGTCGAACTCGATGCCCGGCGTCGTCGTCGACAGCATCACGGTCTCGACCTCGCGCTCAGCTCCAAGGTCGGCGCGGACGCCGACGCCGTCCTTGAGCCCGCCGAACGCGGCGCTGTTGTAGGTGTCGGTGCGCCATGCGGTGGCCGGGTCGCCGTCCACGAGCAGCGCCAGCAGCTCGTCGTTCTCGCTGCCGTCACCCTCGGGGTCGAACGACTCCACGCGGCTGACCTCGAGGCCGACGAGGTTCCCGCCGCCGCGGCCGCCGCGGGGCCGGCCGCCGGCCGGATCCAGCAGCCCGGTCGTCAGCGCGAGGCCCCCCACCACCGCGGCCAGCGCGACCGCGGCGACGGTCGCCGCGACCCCGATGCGCCGGCCGCGACGGCGGGAGGGCGGGGACGGAGGGTTGGTGCTGGGCGCCGCGACCGGCAGGTCGGCCGTGTCGTGCGACCGCCGGGGGGCCTGGCGCGCCAAGTCCTGCGTCGGAGCCTGGTGGGCGGGGTCGGCGACGGGACCCCCGAGGACTGCTACTTCAACCTCGTCTACCACCCGC
>JAHWKQ010000135.1 GCA_019347785.1 Actinomycetota bacterium | reverse complement strand
CCGGCGCTCGTGTTCGTCGGTGGGGTGGTGGCGGGCTGCCTGCTGGCGCCCGTCGCCGTGCTGGCGTACTGGGCGGCGCGGGGCGTCACCACGTCGGAGGCGGCGAGCTCGCTGGGCGCCGCACCTGTCTCCCTGCTGGGCTCGCTGGTCAACACCGCCGGCGCCGGCCTGGCCGCCGCCGCGACGGCGGTGCTGGCCGTGCTGCCGGTCGCCTACCTGACCGCGCGGCATCGCGGCGGGGTCGCGGGCGCCGCCAACGCCGTCGTCGTGGGCGGCTTCGCCCTGCCCGGGCTGGTGATCGCCCTGACCCTGGTGGTGGTGACCCTGCACGGGCCGGTGCTGTTGTCCTCCGCCTACCAGACCCTGCCCCTGCTGGTGTTCGCGTACGTCGTGCACTTCGGCGCCCAGTCGCTGCGCGCGGCCCAGGTCGGCGTCGCCGCCATTCCCCCGGGCGTCGACGACGCCGCACGGCTGCTCGGCGCGGGTCGCCTGCGCCGGCTGGTGGTGGTGGAGCTGCCGCTGTTGGCCCCGGCGCTGCTGGCCGGCGCGGGGCTGGTGCTCCTGTCGACGATGAAGGAGCTGCCGGCCACCCTGCTGCTGGCGCCGGCCGGCTTCTCCACCCTGGCCACCGACATCTGGAACCTCACCAGGGAGGCCTTCTGGGCCGACGCGAGCCTGGCGGCGCTGGTGCTCCTGGCGCTCTCCGGGGCCCTGACCTGGGTGCTCGTGCTGCGCCGGGCGGATGCCCTGGCCTGATGGGCGCTGCACGCGTGCCCGCCCGGCTGCTGGTGTCCGTGGCCGTGCTCGCGGCCCTGGCGGCTGGCGTGGGCGCGCCGGTGCGGGCCACGTACGGGGCGCGGACGACCGCCGACGAGCCCCAGTACCTGCTGTCGGCCATCAGCCTCGCCGAGGACGGGGACCTGGACATCGCCGACGAGCTGGCCGCCCGGCGCTGGCGCGCGTTCCACGAGGCGCCCCTGCCGGTCCAGACCCGCCCCCTGGCCGGCGGCCGGCGGGTCAGCCCCCATGACCCGCTGCTGCCGATGCTGCTGGCGCCCGGCTCGGCGCTGGCCGGCTGGGTCGGCGCGAAGCTGACCCTGGCCGCGCTGGCCGGCGCCCTGGCGGCGCTGCTGGCATGGACGGCGGTGGCGCGCCTCGAGGTGCCGCCGCGGGTGGCGTGGCTCTGCGTGGCCGTCTTCGCCTGCTCGGCGCCGCTGGCCGTCTACGGCACGCAGGTCTATCCCGAGCTCCCGGCGGCGCTGGCGGTGACGGCCGCCGTCGCGGCGGTGACCGGGCGGCTGGGCCGGGGCGGGCTGTGGATGCTCGGGGGCGCCGTCGTCGCGCTGCCGTGGCTGTCGGTCAAGTACGTCCCGGTCGCCGCCGTGCTCGCGCTGCTCGCCGTCGTGCGGCTCGTCCGCCAGGGCCGCGCCTGGGCGGGCCTGGGGCTGACGGTGGGGCTGGTCGCGGCCGGGGCCGTGTTCCTGGCGGTGCACGAGCTGGTGTGGACGGGCCCGACCCCCTACTCCAGCGGCGACCACTTCGTCGACAGCGGCGAGCTGGGCGTGGTCGGCTTCTCCCCGGACTATCCGGGCCGCAGCCCCCGTCTCCTCGGGCTGCTCGTCGGCCGCCGGTTCGGCATCGCCGCCTGGCAGCCCGCCTGGCTACTGGCGGTCCCCGCGCTGGCCGCAGTGGCGCGGCGGCGGCCACGGGGCTGGGCGGCGCTGACCGCGCCGCTCGCCGCCGGCTGGCTCAACGCCACCTTCGTGGCGCTGACGATGCAGGGCTGGTGGTTCCCGGGCCGCCAGGTCGTGGTCGTGCTGCCGCTGGCGGTGCTGGCGGTGGCGTGGTGGACGGGGGGGCATCCGCCCGCCCGCCGGGCGCTTGCGGTCGTGGGAGGCCTGGGGGTCGCCGGCTACGCGTGGCTCGTGGTCGACGGCCTCGCCGGGCGCGTCACCTGGGTCGTGGACTTCGCCCGCACCGGTGACCCGCTGTACCGGCTGATCGCCCCCGCCCTGCCCGACTACCTCGACGTGACCTGGGTCACCTGGACGCTGCACGCCGCGTGGGTCGTCGCGGTCGCGGCGCTGGCCGTGTGGGGATGGCGGTCGGCGCGCCGTGTGGCCGGCGGGCCTCAGCCAACCTCGAACTCGGTGACCATGCCCTCCTCGTAGTGGCTCTCGACCGCGCCGTCGGGCTCGGCCTCGACGATGTTGCACAGCAGCAGGTACTCGCCCGCCGCCATCTCGAAGGTGCCCGCGCAGGTCTCGCCCGGGGGGGATGTCCTCGATCTCGCCGACCAGCGCGTCCTCGCCCAGCGCGTCCTCCTGCACCTGGCCGTCCTCGACCTGCAGGTCATCGGTGTCCTCGGCGGCCACCACGACGAACTCGTGGGTGTGCCCGCCGACGTTATGGACCTCGAAGGTGACCTGGCCCTCAGGGACGTCATCGTTCTCGGGCTCGACGAACCACTGCCCCACCTCGACCGGCACGACCGAGTCGTCCTGCTCCCCGGCCGGGAGGCAGGTCGAGGCCTACGAGCCAGACGCGCTGGCCGAGCCCGACGCGTGCGACGCCGAGCCGCTGGCCGAGCCCGACGCGTGCGACGCCGAGCCGCTGGCCGACGCCGAGCCGCTGTCACCACCGATCGTGCGGACGTCCGCGCCATCGTCGGAGCCGCATGCCGACGCGCCGAGCGCCAACGCGAGCAGCAGGGTGGGCAGATGTCGGCGGGTCCGGGTCAGCATGGCGGCTCCTTCGCGCGCCGGCGCGTGTCGGTGGGCCATAAAGTAAGGGTAACCAAACTGATGGGCAAATCCAGCTGTCTCCCGCGTCGGTTGACACGCCGTCCCCGTATGCGGAAGGCTCGGGCGGCGGGGCTGGTCGGAACAGGGAGGCACGACGTGGCGGGAGACGACGCATCACAGCGGACACTGATGGCCGAGTGCCTCTCCGAGGGGGTCGGGACCTTCATCCTGATGCTGTTCGGCAACGGGGCCGTCGTGGTCTCCGTGCTGACCGGGTCCTACGACCTGTGGGCCGTGAGCCTCATGTGGTTCCTGGGCGTGTCGCTGGCGGTCTACGCCGGCGGGGCGGTGTCGGGCGCGCACATCAACCCGGCCGTCACCATCACCCTGGCCACGTTCGGCCAGTTGGAGTGGCGCAAGGTGCCCGCCTACGTGACCGCCCAGATCCTGGGGGCGTTCACCGCCTCGGTGGCGATCTACGTCGCCTTCGCCGGTATCCTGGCGCAGTTCGAGTCCGCCGAGAACCTCACCCGAGGTGAGCCGGGCAGCGAGCTGAGCGCCATGGTCTTCACGACGTACGCGCCCAACCCGGCGATCATCGGGACGGGTCAGGAGGCCTGGGCGCAGGTGCCGGCCGCGACCTGGTTCGTCTCAGAGGTCATCATCACTTCGTTCCTGCTGTTCGGCATCCTGTACATCATCGAGGAGATGAATGCCGGCCGGCCGCTGGCCAACATCGGGCCCGCCATGATCGGCCTGGTCGTCGCCGCCCTCGTCGCCTACGAGGCGCCGGTGTCCATGGCCGCCCTGAACCCCGCCCGGGACCTGGGGCCGCGGATCTTCGCCTTCCTCGCCGGCTGGGGGGAGATCGCCTTCCCCGGTCCCCGAGGGGGGTTCTGGATACCGACGGTGTCGACGATCGTGGGGGGACTGCTCGGCGGGCTGTTCTACTTCAAGGCCTTCCGCTGGATCTATCCGACGCCGGCCGAGCCCGGTCGTGAGCCGCCGGAGGTGCACGGCGAGTAGCGCGCCCGCCGGCGTCCCGGTCGCGGCCGGGGGCTTCGCCTCCCTGCAGGACAGGTTCGTCCGGCGCTGGCGCGGGCGCGACCCCCTGGAGGTGGACGGGGGCACGCTCGTCGTGCTGCCCTCGCTCACGTTCCCGCCGGCCGAGCTGCGCAAGATCAGCGGCATCGAGCACTACGAGGAGCGCCTGCTCTACCTGGTGCTGCAGCTGGCCCTGCCCCGCCGGCGGATCGTCTACCTCACCTCGCGGCCGATGGACCCGGCGGTCGTGGACTACCACCTGTCCCTGCTGGCCGACCCCGGCGACGCCCGCCGCCGCCTGGGCCTGGTGTCTCCCGGCGCGCCCCATCCCCGCGGGCTGACGGCCGCGCTGCTGGCCGACGACACCGCGCTCGGACGCCTGTCGGAGGCCATCGGCGACCCCGGCCACGCGTTCGCCCTGCCGTTCAACGTCACGCCGCTCGAGCGCGAGCTCGCCGAGCGCGCCGGACTGCCGCTGTACGGGGCGCGCCCGGACCTGGCCTACCTGGGGTCCAAGAGCGGCTCGCGCAAGGTCGCCCGCGCGGCGGGCGTGGCGGTGCTGGACGGATCGGAGGACCTCCGGTCGGTGCAGGACGTCGAGAGGAGCCTGCGCCGCCTGGCCGACCGGCGCCCCCGCCCGGCGACGGCCGCGGTGGTCAAGCTCAACCACGGCTTCTCCGGCCAGGGCAACGCCACCATCCGCCTCGACCGGCTCGCCGGCCCGCTGACGCGCACCCCCACGACCTTCTGCGCCGAGGAGGAGAGCTGGGACTCCTACGCGCCCAAGATCGCCGCCGAGGGGGCCGTCGTGGAGGAGTGGGTCGAGGCCCCCGCCGCGTCGCCCAGCGTGCAGGTGCGCCTCGCCCCGGGCGGGGGCGTCGCCGTGCTGTCGACCCACGACCAGATGCTCGGTGACCCCCTGGGCCAGGTCTACCTGGGCTGCCGCTTCCCCGCGGACCCACGGTACCGCTCGGAGATCCGCTCGTGCGCCCGGCGCGTCGCCGCCGTCCTGGCTGAGGAGGGCGTCATCGGCCACTTCGCGATCGACTTCCTCGTGGCGCCCAGGGGCCCGCGGCCGCGTGTGTGGCTGAGCGAGATCAACCTGCGCGTCGGCGGCACGACGCACCCCTTCGGAATCGCCCGGGGGGTCACCGGCGGCGTCTACGACCCGGACACCGGCGAGCTGCGCGCGGGCGGCGTGGCCAAGGCCTACGTGGCGACCGACAACCTCAGCCTCGCGCGCCCCGGCGGGCCCACGAGGCCCTGGCGGGTCATGCGCGTCCTCGACGACGAGGGGCTGCTGTTCGACCCGGCGGCGCGCACCGGGACCACTCTGCACCTGCTGGGTGCGGTCCGCCCCTCCGGCAAGGTCGGGATGACCTGCATCGGCGACTCGCCCGGGCATGCCGACGACATCTACCGGCGGGCCGTCGCCGCGCTCGGGACCGCGCCCGCCGGCTGAGATGCCGGGACGGCGTCAGCGGCGTCAGCGGGAGGCGCGGTCGGACGCGAGCAGCGCGCGGACGCGGTCGGCCACGGCGGTGGCGCCCTGGTCCCCCAGCAGGATCGTGTAGTGGTTCGTGCCCTCCACGACGGCGTCATCGAACACGCCGACGGCGGCCCGCGCACGGGCGACCGCCTCGTCCGACAGCAGCGGCTCGGGCTGGTCGAGCATCCCCCTCGGCGCGCGCAGAAGCGTCACGGGGCAGGCCAGGTCCCGCAGCGCCGAGTCCAGCTCGGGGCTCGTGAGCGTGTCCGCCCCGTCGGCCCGCACCGTCTCCTCCGACACACGGGGGCGCAGCGACGGCGCCGAGCCCTCCAGGTCGTAGCGCATGCACGCCTCGACGTGACGGTTCCACACGCCCGGCCGGGCGAACGCGGGATGGGCGCGCCAGTAGTCCAGGTACTCCTCGACGGAGGAGAACGTGCGGCTCAACCGCTCCAACGCGGGGCCCAGGACCGCCTCCAGGGTGGCGTCCACCTGGTCCTCCGGTGGCCGCGGCAAGGGCAGGCCGCCGTCGACCAGCACCAGGCGGACCGTGCGGGCCGGATGGCGCGCGGCGAACACGACCGCCACCTGCGCGCCCATGGAGTGGCCCACCACGGTCGCCTCGTCGGCTCCCAAGTGGTCGAGCAGGGCCGCGACATCCCCGGCGTGGACGGCCATCCCGTAGGGACCGGGGACCTCGGCGCTGCCGCCGCGGCCGCGCAGGTCCGGGGCGACGACCGTGGCCTCGCTGTCGGCCCCGGCGTCGCCGGACCCGCCCACGAGCCGCTCGGCCATCGCCTGGAAGGTGACGGCGGACTGCGTGATGCCGTGCAGGGCGACCACCAGCGGCCCCCGCCCGCCCCACCGCAACGCGCGCAGGACCTGTCCGTCGGGCAGGGGAACGTCGATCGGCTGACCGGTGGGCTGCGTCACGACGGCGACCTCCTCGGCGGGCCGGTCACCCTACCCCGGAGGGTCGGGGCGTTCGGGGCGGGCTGCTCAGTACAGGCCGAGCTGGGAGGCGCAGG
>JAHWKQ010000007.1 GCA_019347785.1 Actinomycetota bacterium | reverse complement strand
TGCCGGGCGAGTCGAGCTGGAACACGCCCTCGGTGTCCCCCGCGGCGAGCATCTCGTAGGTGCGCGGGTCGTCGAGCGGCACCTCCTCGATGACCGGCGCCCGGCCGGTGGTCGCCTCGACATGTCGCAGCGCGTCGGTGATGACCGTCAGGTTGCGCAGCCCCAGCAGGTCCATCTTCAGCAGCCCGATGGCCTCGACCATGTTCCCGTCGTACTGGGTGACGATCTCGCCGTCGGTCTCCAGGCGCAGGACCGGGGCGTGCTCGGTGATCGGCCTGGCGCCGATGACGACTCCCGCGGGATGGATCGAGTGCTGGCGGCGCAGCCCCTCCAGCGACACCGCGGTGTCGAGCACGCGGCGGGCATCGGCCTCGGACTCCCAGGCCCGGCCCAGCTCGGCCGACATCGTGCGGGCCTGGGCCAGCGGGAACTCCTTGCCCAGCACCGGCGGGGGCATCATCTTGGCCAGCCGGTCGCCGAAGCCGAAGGGGAAGCCCAGGACCCGGGCGGCGTCGCGGATCGCCTGCTTGGCCTTGATCGTGTGGAAGGTGACGATCTGCGCGACCCGGTCGTCGCCGTACTTCTCGCGGGCGTAGCGGATCATCTCGCCGCGGCGGCGCTCGTCGAAGTCCATGTCGATGTCGGGCATCGACACCCGCTCGGGGTTGAGGAAGCGCTCGAAGATGAGCCCGTGCCGCAGCGGGTCCAGGTCGGTGATGCCGGTGCAGTACGCGACCGCGCAGCCCGCCGCCGACCCGCGGCCCGGGCCCATGCGGATGCCCCGGACGCGGGCGTATTCGCACAGGTCGGCCACGATGAGGAAGTAGGCCGGGAAGCCCATCTGCTCGATGACGCCCAGCTCTTTGTCGAGCCGCGCCACGACGTCGTCGGGCAGGGGGGCCCCGTAGCGGCTCTCGGCCCCGTCGAAGACGCGCCGGCGCAGGTACTGCGCCTCGGTCAGGCCGTCGGGGCAGTCGAACCTGGGCAGGTGGTGGGTGGAGAAGTCCATCTCCACCGCGCAGCGCTCGCCGATCTCCAGCGTCGACCGCCAGGTCTGGGGATGGTCGGGGAACAGCGCGCGCATCTGCTCGGGCGTCTTGACGTAGAACTCGTCGCCCTTGAAGCGCAGCCGGTCGGCGTCGTCCCGGCGCGACCCGGTCTGGATGCACAACAGGACGTCGTGGGCCTCCGCGTCGGGCTGCCGGGTGTAGTGGCTGTCGTTGGTCGCGACCAGGGGCAGCCCCAGCTGCTCGGCGATGGCGATGAGCTCGCCGTTGGTGGCCTTCTGCTCGGGCAGGCCGTGGTCCTGCAGCTCGATGAAGTAGTTGCCGGCCCCGAAGATGTCCCGATACTCCGCGGCGGCGGCCAGGGCCGCGTCGCGCCGGCCGGCGAGCAGCAGCTGGTTGACCTCCGCCCCCAGGCACCCGGACAGGCAGATGAGCCCCTCGGCGTGCTCGGCCAGCAGCTCCTTGTCGGCCCGGGGCTTGTACCAGTAGCCCTCCAGGTAGGCGCGGGACACCAGACGCATGAGGTTGCGGTAGCCGGCCTGGCTCTCCGCGAGCAGGCCGAGGTGGTGGTAGGGGTCGGCCTTGGCGCCGCGGCCCGCGCCGACCTGGCGGCCGCCCTTGGCGAGGCGGCTGCCGGGCGCCATGTACACCTCACAGCCGATGATGGGCTTGACGCCGTGGCGCAGGCCCGCCCGGTAGAAGTCGACCGCGGCGAACATCACGCCGTGGTCGGTGACCGCCATGGCGGGCATCCCCATCCGTGCGGCCTGCGCCATGAGGTCATCGACGCGGCTGGCGCCGTCCAGCATCGAGTACTCGCTGTGCACGTGCAGGTGGACGAACGAGTCTGGCACTGGCCTCCCTCATGCGTGGCGCCGGCGGGCCCGCCGCTGGCGGCGGCGACACGGGCCGGGGGAAGGAATGACAGCCGTGTGATGCCCGAGCCCTCACGCTACCCCGAGCCGCCCCGATCGCAAAGCCACAGGTGACACCGGCTGGTCAGTCGTCCCCGCACAGCCGCAGGCGGGCGCGCGCCAGGTCGCCGGGGGGCGCCTCGACGAGGTCGATCATCCGGCCGTCGGCCGGGTGCGCGAAGCCCAGGCGCCGCGCGTGGAGGGCGGGCCGGGTCAGGCCGAGCTCGGCGGCCAGCTCCGGCGACGCCCCGTAGGCCAGGTCCCCGACGACGGGGTGGCCGATCGCGGCCAGGTGCACGCGCACCTGGTGGGTCCGGCCGGTCTCCAGCCGTACCCCGACGACCGCCCCGCGCCCGCACGCCCGCTCCACGTCGTAGTGACTCACGGCACGGCGCCCCCCCGCCCGCACCGCGAACCGCGCGCGGCTGCGGGTCGCCCGCGCGATGGGGGCGTCGACGGTGGCGCTGCCGGGCTCGGGCACGCCCTGTGTGAGCGCCGTGTACTCCCGGATCACATCGTGGCGGTCGAACAGCGCGCGCAGCCCGGCCCGGGCGCGCCCGGTCTTGGCAACGACGATCAGGCCGCTCGTGCCACGGTCGAGGCGATGCACGATGCCGGGGCGGTCGAGGTCGGTGGAGTCGGCGAGAGGGGTGCCGCGCGCGCGCAGCGCGTCGACGAGGGTCGGTCCGGACACGGCCGCGCCGACGTGGACGACGAGCCCGGCGGGCTTGGCGACGACGAGCAGGTCGTCGTCCTCGTAGCGCACCGGCACGGCAGGGGCGGGCGCGGGCTCCGCGGGCGCCGGAACGGCGACACGCACGACCTCGCCGGCCCGCAGCCGGTGGGACTTGGGCGCCGGGTGGCCGTCGACCGTGACCTGGCCTCCCGCCAGCCTGGCCTGGGCCCTTGCCCGCGGCTCGTCCAGCCAGGCGGCCAGGGCCGTGTCGAGGCGCTCTCCGTCCTGTGCCGGCCCCGTGACGACCTCGCGCAGGGTCCCGCCGGTCACCTCGGTGGCGGCGCCGGGTCCGACCGCGCCGGGGGCACGCGGGCGACGCGGCCGTTCGCCCCGCCGGCGCGGTCGGGGGGCGACAGCAGCACGGCCACGAGAGCCGCGCCGGCGACGATGCCGATGTCGGCGACGTTGAACACCGGCCACCAGCGCAGATCGATGAAGTCCACCACGTGGCCGGAGGGGAAGCCGGGGGCGCGCAGCACCCGGTCGAGGCCGTTGCCGAGCGCACCGCCGGCGAGCAGTCCGTAGGCGACCGCCAGCGACAGTCGCTCAGTGCGGGGCAGAGCGCGCGCGACGAGCACCAGGACGACCACCGTGACGACGACGAACAGACCCGGCACGCCGGGCAGCCCGAACGCGCCGCCGGGGTTGCGCACCAGTCGCAGGTCCAGCCACGACAGGTGCACCGTCCGGCCGGCCAGCGCCTCGACGGCCAGCGCCTTGGTCGCCTGGTCCACCAGCAGCCACAGGGCCGCCACAGCCGCACAGACCCACCGCACGGCGCGCGCGGGCGACGCCTGTCCCGGCAGCCTGCGTGCGCTCATGTCGGTCGAGTGTATGCCGCCGGGTCCGGGCGCTCGACGGCCCGACGAGGCCGTCCGGCGCGGACGCTACCATCCGTGTGTGCGGCCGCCCCGGTGTGCGGCGTCCCACAGGAGGACTCGTGTCACCCGCCCACGCCCCGGACCCGTCCCAGTCACCGGCCCACGCCCCGGACCCGTCCCAGTCACCGGCCCACGCCCCGGACCCGTCCCAGCCACCCGCCCACGCCCCGGACCCGTCCCAGTCACCGGCCCACGCCCCGGGCCCCCCCGGAGGATTCCAGTCCGTCGATCAGCGACCCGACCTGCCCGCCCTCGAGCGGCGGGTGCTGGCACGCTGGCGCGAGCGCGACGTGTTCGCCCGCTCACTGGCCGCGCGCGCGGACGGGCCGCTGTACCGGTTCTACGAGGGGCCGCCCACCGCCAACGGCCGGCCCGGCGTCCACCACGTCGAGGCGCGTGTCTTCAAGGACATGTTCCCGCGCTACCGGACGATGAAGGGCCACCGGGCGCCCCGCAAGGGCGGCTGGGACTGTCACGGCATCCCGGTGGAGCTGGAGGTGGAGCGCGAGCTGGGCTTCACGCGCAAAGGCGACATCGAGGCCTTCGGCGTGGCCGAGTTCAACGCCCGCTGCCGCGAGTCGGTGACGCGCTACGTCGACGACTGGGCGCGCCTGACGGAGCGCATCGGGTTCTGGATCGACCTGTCCGACGCCTACTGGACGATGAGCCCGTCGTACATCGACAGCGTCTGGTGGTCGCTGCGGCGCCTGTGGGACGCCGGGCTGATCTACGAGGGCCACCGCGTCGTGCCCTACTGCCCGCGCTGCGGCACCGCGCTCAGCGACCACGAGGTCGCCCAGGGGTACGACACGGTCTCGGACCCCTCGGTCTTCGTGCGCCTCCCCCTCACCGAAGGCCGTCTGGCGGCCGAGGGGGCCTCGCTGCTGGTGTGGACGACGACGCCGTGGACGCTGATCTCGAACACGGCGGCGGCCGTCGGCCCGGGCGTGCGCTACGTGCTGGCCGAGGCCGGCCCGCACGGGCCGGTGGTCATCGCCGCCGACCGGGTCGACGAGGTGCTGGGACCCGACGCCGGCGTGCTGCGCGCCGTGACCGTCGGCGAGCTCGACGGCCTGCACTACGACGCGCCCTTCGATGACGTCGGGCCGGAGGGGTCCCCGGACTGGCGCTATGTCACCGTCGAGGACTTCGTCACGACCACCGAGGGCACAGGGGTCGTGCACCTGGCGCCGGCGTTCGGCCAGGACGACATGGCCGCCGCGCAGCGGCTCGGCCTGCCGGTCGTCAACCCCGTCGACCTGGAGGGCCGCTTCGACGCGCGCGTGGCCGACTTCGCCGGGCAGTTCGTCAAGGACGCCGACGAGGGGATCGTCCGGGCGCTGGAGGCGCGGGGGGTGCTCGTCCGCGCCGGGCGCCACCGTCACGCCTACCCGTTCTGCTGGCGGTGCCGGACCCCGCTGCTGTACTACGCCAAGCCGTCCTGGTACATCGCGACCACGGCGGCGCGCGAGCGGCTGCTGGCCGAGAACGCCGAGGTCGACTGGCATCCTGGGCACATCCGCGAGGGACGCTTCGGGGACTGGCTGGCCCACAACGTCGACTGGTCGCTGTCGCGCGAGCGCTACTGGGGCACGCCGCTGCCGTTGTGGCGCTGCGCCGCCGGCCACGTCACGGCGGTCGGCTCCCGGGCCGAGCTGGGCGCCCTGGCCGGGCGGGACCTGTCCGAGCTCGATCCCCACCGGCCCCACGTCGACGAGGTGGTGATCTCCTGCCCGGAGTGCGGCGACGAGTCGCGCCGGGTGCCGGAGGTCATCGACGCCTGGTACGACTCGGGGTCGATGCCGTTCGCCCAGTTCGGCTACCCGCACGAGCTCGGCAGCCGGGGGCGCTTCGACGCGCACTTCCCCGCCGACTTCATCGCCGAGGCGATCGACCAGACCCGGGGCTGGTTCTACTCACTGATGGCCGTCTCCACCCTGCTGTTCGACCGGAACAGCTACCGCACGGTGCTGTGCCTCGGCCACATCGTCGACGCCGACGGCAAGAAGATGTCCAAGTCGCTGGGCAACGTCCTCGACCCCTGGGAGCTCATCGACGCCGCGGGCGCCGACGCGCTGCGCTGGCTGCTGCTGACCGACGGCTCCCCGTGGCTGGCCCGCCGCGTCGGCGTGGAGCCGCTCGAAGAGGTCGTCCGCAGGTTCCTGCTCACCTTGTGGAACACCGTCTACTTCTTCGTCACCTACGCGCGCATCGACGGCTGGCGGCCGGGCCGCACCCAGCCCGTGCCGGTCCCTGAGCGGCCCGTCATGGACCGCTGGGTGCTCGCGGAGCTGGCCGACGTCGTGCGGGTCGTCGACACGGCGCTGGGCGCGTACGACGCGACCGGCGCGGCGCGGTCGCTGACCGGGTTCGTCGACGACCTGTCCAACTGGTACGTGCGCCGGACGCGGCGGCGGTTCTGGCGCTCCGCCGAGCCGGGCGACGACGCGTGGACGGACAAGGACGCCGCCTTCACCACCCTGCACGAGTGCCTGACCACCCTGTCGGCCCTGCTCGCGCCGTTCGTCCCGTTCGTCGCCGACGAGCTGCATGAACGGCTCGTCCGCGACGTCGACCCCCGCGCCCCCGACAGCGTGCACCTGCGCGATTTCCCCGCCCCCGACCCGGCCGGTGTCGACGACGGCCTGCGCCGCTCCATGGCCACGGCCCGCCGCGTGGTCGAGCTGGGGCGGCGGGCGCGCAACGAGGCGAGGGCGCCGGTGCGCCAGCCGCTGCGCGCCGCGGTGGTGTCGCTGCCCGCCGCCGAGCGCCGGGGCTGGGAGGTCGTGGCCCCCACGGTCGCCGAGGAGCTGAACGTCAAGCGGCTGGACACGTCCGACGGCGTGGAGGGGCTCGTCTCGCGCCGGCTGCGGCCCCACTACGGGTCACTGGGACCGGTGTTCGGCCCGCGCACCCCCGCGGTGGCCGGGGCGCTGGCGGCCGCCGACGCCGACGCGGTGGCCGCCGAGCTGGAGCGCGACGGCGCGGCGCGCGTGGACGTCGACGGGGACACGGTCACCGTCACCGCCGAGCAGGTCAGCGTGCTCGAGGAGCCACGACGGGGCTGGCGGGTGTCCAGCGACGGCCCCTACAGTGTGGCGCTGGACGTCGACGTCGACGACGAGCTGCGCAGCGAGGGCCTGGCGCGCGAGCTCGTGCGGGGCGTGAACGACCTGCGCAAGCGTCACGGGCTGGCGCTGGACGACCGCATCGTCGTGGAGGCCCACGCGGAGGGCCAGCTGGCCGCGGCGCTGGAGACGCACGCCGAGGACATCGCCGGCGAGGTGCTGGCGGTCGCCCTGCGGCGCGGTCCCGCCACCGGCGGTGACCAGCTGTGGGTCGGCGGCGACCGCGCGCGCGTCCGCCTGGAGCTCGCCGGGCCGTGACGCCCCGCCGGGCCCCGCCGACCGGCGGCGGGGCCGTGCCCGTGCCCGCGTGTCCTCAGCCCGGCGGCGTCGCGCCGGTGCCGGCGATCTCGATGCGCTGGGGCCCCGGGGCGCTCGCGCCCCCCTTGACCACGACCTCGAGCATCCCGTCCCGGGAGGTCGCGCTGATCCTGCCGCGATCGACGCCCTCGGGCAGGGTCATGCTCCTGCGGAAGGCGCCGTGGAAGCGCTCACGGACGTAGTACTCCGCCTGGCCCTCGTCGGGGCCGGGGATCCGCTCCCCCGAGATGGTCAGCACGCCACCGGACAGCGTGAGATCGACGTCCTCGCTTCTCACGCCGGCGAGCTCGACACGGATGACCAGGTCGCCGGCGCTGGCGAACACGTCGGTGGCCGGAACCCAGGCGTCGGCATGGGTCCTCTGGCTCTGCTGACCACCCTCGACGCCGGCCATCCAGTGCTGGCGCGTCCGGTTCGTCTCACTGACGGTGTCGACGAACCCCCGGAAGGGGTTCCTGAGCCTGCTCATGCCCGACACCCCCTCACATGCCCGGTGCGGGTGAGCCCTGCGAGCGCGCCGGCTCCCGGCGGCGCTCGTCGGCCGGTTGAGGGGGCACGGGCGCGGACTCTTCCTCCTGCAGTCCCCTGTACAGGGAGTAGCACATGACGCAGAGCACCACGGCGAAGGGCAGACCCGCGGTGATCGAGGCCGTCTGCAGAGCCGTGAGCCCCCCGACGAGGAGCAGGACCGCGGCCACGAAGCCCTCCAGCACCGCCCAGAACATCCGTTGCTTCCAGACGGGGTCCGGGTCCCCGCCGTTGGTGAGTATGTCGACGACGAGCGATCCGGAGTCCGAGGACGTGGCGAAGAAGAGCACGACCACCACGATCCCCACCACCGAGGCCAGCACGCTGAGCGCGCTCGCGACGGGGAGCTGCTGCAGGAGCACGAACAACGCGTTGCTGCTGCTCGCGCCGGCGATGCCGCCCTCCCCGAACAGCTCCAGGTAGAGCGCGGTGTCCCCGAACACCGTGAACCACACGAACGACGCCCCCACCGGCGCCAACAGGGTCCCCGTGATGAACTGGCGCACGGTGCGCCCGTAAGAGATCCGGGCGATGAACAGCCCCACGAAGGGCGACCAGGAGATCCACCAGCCCCAGTAGAACAGCGTCCAGCCCGACTGCCACTCCTGGCCGGCCTGATCCAGGCTGAACATGTTGAAGCTCGTCACAACGAGGTTCTGCAGGTAGTAGCCGATGTTGCCGGCGAACGAGTCCGTGATGAACAACGTCGGCCCCACGACGAACACGAAGAGGGCCAACGCCACGGCCAGCCACATGTTGATCAGCGCCAAGCGTCGGATGCCCCGGTCGATGCCCAGCATCACCGAGGTGACGGCCACCGCGGTGATGATCCCCACGATCAGGACCTGCGTGCCGGTCGTCGCCGGTACGCCGAACAGCGTCGCGAGCCCGGCGCTGATCTGCTGGGCCCCGATGCCGAGCGAGGTCGCCAGTCCGAACAGGGTGCCGAACACGGCGAGGATGTCGACCAGGTGCCCGATGGGCCCGTAGATCTTGTCGCCCAACAGCGGATGGAACGCGGCGGCCGGCCTGAGGGGCAGGCCCCGCCGGAACGAGAAGTAGGCCAGGGAGAGCCCGAGGACGATGTACACCGCCCAGGGATGCAGGCCCCAGTGGAAGAAGGTGAGGTTCATGGCCTCCCGGGCGGCCGCGTCGGTGCGGCCCTGACCCACGGGCGGGCTCGTGAAGTGTGCCATCGGCTCGGCCACACCGAAGTACACGAGACCGATCCCCATCCCGGCGGTGAACAGCATCGCGAACCAGGACATCGTGCTGAACTGCGGACGACTGTCGTCGGGACCCAACCGGACCCCGCCATAGCGTGTGAACAGCAGCGCCACCGCGAAGAGCAGGAAGACGCTCACGCTGATGATGTAGAACCAGCCGAAGTAGGTCGTGATGAAGCCCTGCAGGGCGCTCGCCGCCGTCTCCGTGGGGCCGGTGAACAGCACACCGGCCGCCACGAAGGCGAGGATCACCACCGCCGAGATGATGAACACCGGAGGGTTGGTGTGCTCCTCCAAGTAGGTCCGTGCCGTTTCGCGCATGGGTCCGTCCTTCTCTAGCGTGCTTGCTCGACCGGGCTCGCCGTTCCTCGGTCGTCCGGGTGACGCCTCGCGAGCAGCCGGTGGAGGCGGAACAGGCTGATGTCGTGGCGGGTGTCGCCGTGCTCGGCGAGGTCGGCCATCACCTCGCCGACGACGCTGGCGAACTTGAACCCGTGTCCCGAGCAGGGCGACGCGAACGAGACCTGTGGATGGTCCGAGTGGACGTCGATGATGAAGTGCTTGTCCGGCGAGTTGGTGAACAGGCAGGTCTTCAGGGCCATCACGGGGCCGCAGCCGGTCGGGAAGTGGCGGGCCGCGAACTCCCGGAGCATGGCCTCGTCCTCCCGCCGAGGCTCACGGTCCAGCTCGTCGGGCTCACCTGACTGCTGGAGGTGGTGGTACTTGCCGAACTTGAACCCGGGCACCGCGAAGACGGGGAAGCCGTAGAAGCGGCCCTCATCGACGATGACGTTGAAGACCGGGAAGCGGTCGGGGACGAAGTGGTCGGGTATGGACGGCTGCAGCCATGCCAGCACCTGGCGCTCCGCCACGGCCAGGCCGCGGAGCAGGGGCAGCAGCGTGGCCTCCCACGCGCCGGCCGTGATGACGAGACGGTCCGCCCGGTACACCCCGCGGTCGCTGACGACCGTGACGCCGTCGCCCGAGGGCTCCCACTCCAGCACCCGCTCGCGGGCATGGATCTCGGCCCCCTCGTCGTGGGCGGCCGTCACGTGGGAGGCGATGCAGCGCTCCGGGAGAAGGAAGCCACCGTCCGGCTGGAACACCCCCAGGGTGTCCCCCGGGAGCGCGTAGCCGGGGAAGCGATCGGTGAGCTCGGCGCTGGTGAGGACCTCGTGGGGCAGGTCGTGTTCGCGGCAGGACTGCAGCGACCCCTTGAACACCCAGCTGTCGGGAGGGCCGGCGTCCACCGAGCCGGTGACGTGCAGCAGCCGCTGGTCGGCACGGCGCTCCAGATCCCGCCACAGTTCGTAGGCTCGCCGCAGCAGCGACACATAGGAGGGGTCCTCGTAGTAGGCGAGCCGGATGATGCGGGTGTGCCCGTGTGAGGAGCCCATGCCGTGGGGGATGTCGTAGCGCTCCAGCCCCAGCACGCGCCTGCCCCGTTGTGCCAGGTGGTACGTGGTGGCGCTGCCCATGCCGCCCACGCCGACGACGATGACGTCGTAGCGCCCCGACGCCTCCCGCGAGCCCATCAGGGTCCCGGCTCCCACAGCGCCCTGCGGATCTCCTGCTCGAAGCCGGTCACGTGGCGCCGGACCACCTTCTCGGCACGCTCGGCCTGCCCGTCCCGGATCGCCTCGAGAAGCTCCCTGTGCTCCTGCACGCCCTCGTCGAGTCGGGTCACGCAGTCCAGGACCAGCCACCACAGCCGCAGGGAGAGCGCGAAGTACTCGTCGAGCGTCGCCTCGAGGAAGCCGTTGTGGGACCACCGGTGCACGTGCCGGTGGATCCTCTGATCGACGTTGATCAGCTGGCGCTGGTCGGTCTCGCCGCGGCTTGCGTCGAGTTCCTCGATGAGGGCGGTGGCGGTCTTTCGCTCCTCGGGCGTGGCCCGCTCGGCCGCGAGGCGGGCCGCGGCCCCCTCCAGCTCCGTTCGGACCTCCGAGACGCTGCGCAGGTCGCGAATGTCGACGTTGCTGACGAAGATGCCACGGCGCGGGTAGACCTTGACGAGGTTGTGATCGGCCAGGCGACGCAGCGCCTCCCTGATCGGGGTCCGGCCCAGGGAGAGCTCCTGCATCAGCCAGCGCTCGCTCAGCGGGGCCCCGGGCTTGAGCCGCAGGGACACGATCATGCCGCGGATCAGATAGAAGGCCTCGTCGCTGAGGAACCTGCCCGCCGGTTGATCCGACGCCGGAGCCGGCCGGCCCCGGAGCCGCTGGCCGCGAGGGCCCTCCGGGGCGGAGGCCTCGGGGGCTTGCTCCATTCGTCTGCTCCGTGCGTTTGGCAAGTCGAATATTAGATGTCTACCAGACCCTTCCGGTCAAGCCATCCGCGCTCAGGCCGGCCGCGGCGAACGGTCGCCGCTCCCGTCGCGCTTCGCCAGGAGGCGCCCCAGCGCCGCCTGTCGCCACCTCTCCGTCTCCTCCACCTCGTTGAAGGTGTAGAAGTGGAAGCCGTGGATCTTGTTGTCAGGATCCGCGGCGTGCGGTGCCAGCTCCTCGGCGAGCCGGTCGGGACGGTAGCCGCCCGGCAGGAACAGGCGGGCGAGCCGGTTGCCGTGCTTGTTGAGGAAGCGAGCCGACTCGCCGATGCCGACCCAGCGGGAGACGCGCAGAAGCCTCAGCATCGGCACGGGACCCGGTATCCCGATGTAGATGGGCAGCTTCACTCCCCGCCGACGCACCCGACGCACCCAGCCGGCCGTGGTCCGCGGCTCGAAGCAGATCTGGCTGACGATGTAGGTGGCCATCGGCTCCTTCTCGAACATGGCCTCGATGGTGGTCTCGTCGGAGATGACGGGGTGACTCTCGGGGTAGCCGGTGATGCCGATCCTGTCGAGGCGGTGGCCGATCCGTGACATCGCCGCCAGCAGCGCCGACGCGCCCTCGAACGCGCCGGCGGGCTCCTCGACGTCGCCCGCCACGACGAACGCCTCCCGTATCCCGTGGTCCGCAAGCCGCCGGAGGATGTCCTCGAGGTGGCTTTCGTCGGTGACCAGCCGGGCCGAGATGTGGGGCACCGCCTCGAAACCACGCCGGGACAGCCGCTCGCTGAGGCGCAGCGTCGTGTCGATCCCCTTGCCCGGCGAGGCCGTGACCGTCAGCCTGACGCTCCTGGGGACGTGCTCGGCGACGTCCTCCTCCACCCCATCCAGGGGGATCACCTCGTACCGGGACCGCCGCAGCAGCCGGACCAGCGTCTGCTCGTGCTCCGCCTCCATCTCGGGCTACACCGGGTCGAGACGCTGCTTGGGAGTCTCCTTGGTCGGGTCGAGGAAGGGCTTCTCGACGACGACGGCGCCCTCTCGGCCCGAGGGCGTCTGCACCTCAAGCTCGGTCTCGAGCTCGCTGTGCTGCAGCGGCACCATCGCATACCCGATGTTCTTGTCCAGGCGGGGGGAGTGGCAGGCGGAGGTGACGGCGCCGACGCG
The DNA here is from genome assembly GCA_019347785.1 of Actinomycetota bacterium. Classification (GTDB taxonomy): domain Bacteria; phylum Actinomycetota; class Nitriliruptoria; order Euzebyales; family Egibacteraceae; genus JAHWKQ01. Next base: position 11,031 of record JAHWKQ010000007.1, on the reverse strand, counting down.
GATCCCGTCGCGGTACACCGGGAAGAAGTCGATCATCGACCCGTCGTTGTAGGCGCCCAGGCGCTCGCCGCCGATCTCGACGCCGACCAGCTTGCGGGTGACCCCCTCGTCCTTGATCCGGGTCAGCGCCCGCTTGCCGATGAAGTCGGCCTCCTGGTCGAGGTCGACCATCCAGCGGTAGCCCAGCTCCACCTCGAAGGGGTTGGTGTCCAGCCACATGTCCGCGCCGTAGGCCAGGATGCCCCCCTCGATGCGACGGATGTGGCTGGGGCCGATGACGGCCAGGTCGTGCGGCCTGCCCGCCTCCACGACCGTGTCCCACAGCTTGACGCCGTCTCGGCTGGCGTTGCGCAGGTAGATCTCGTACCCGAGCTCGCCGCTGTAGCCGGTCCGGGACACCAGGACGTCCATGTCGTGCAGCTTCTGCTCCACGAGGTGGTAGTAGGGCACCTCGAGGATGCCGTCCCCGAACAGGTCGGTCATCACGTGCCGGGACTTGGGCCCCTGCACCTGCACGGGGCCGACGTCGGCCTCCCGGATGGTCACGTCGAGGCCCGAGTTGCGCGCCAGCCCCCTGGCCCACAGCAGCACGTCACTGTCGGCCAGCGACAACCAGAAGTGATCCTCGCCCAGGCGCAGCAGGACGGGATCGTTGATGATCCCGCCGTCGTCGGCCGTGATGAAGGCGTACTTGCACTGCCCCACGGCGCACTTGTTCAGGTCGCGGGGGGTCAGCATGTTCGTGAAGTCGAAGGCGTCGCGCCCGGTGATCTCCACCTGCTTCTCGACGCCGACGTCCCAGAGCGTGACGCCCTCGAGCAGGCGCCAGTACTCCTCCACCGGGTCCCCGTAGTGGCGGGGGTGGTAGGTGTGGTTGTACACGCTGTACATGGCCACGCCGTGACGTCGTGAGGCGTGGAAGAACGGCGACTTGCGGATGCGTGTGTACAGCAGGATCTCGGGGTTCTTGTCGCTGCTCGCCATGGGGAGCGCCTCTTTTCCATTCCGTGTGTGTGGTCGCTATCCGCCGAAGTGCTCGCTCAGATACTTCTCCCCTTCGTCGCAGAGCATCGTGACGACGGTCGACAGCTCGGGACGGGCGTCCCGCAGCCGCTGCGCCGCGACCACATGCGCCCCCGAGCTCGGCCCGACGAACAGCCCGTGGTCGCGCGCCAGCCGCCGCGCGCACGCGAGCGCGTCCTCGCTGGACACGGACACCACGTCGTCGACGAGGGCCTCGTGGCGGGCGAAGATGCCCGGCACGAACCCGTCGGCGATGCCCTCGATGTCGTGCTTGCCGGTCTCGCCGCAGACGATCGTGCAGGACTCCTCCGGCTCGATGGCCACCAGCCGCACGGCGGGGTTGACCTCCCGGAACGCCTGGCCCACCCCGATGAGCGTGCCGCCGGTGCCCACGCCCACGACCAGGGCGTCGGGGACGCGGCCCGCCGGCAGCTGTGAGAGCGTCTCCGGCCCCAGCCAGACCCGGTTCTCCTCGACGTTCCACTCGGACTCGAACTGACGCGCATAGAAGCAGCCGGGCCGCTTGCCGAGCTCCTCGGCTCTCGCCAGGGCCTCGGTGACGTGGAAGTCGCCGACCTCGAGGACCTCCGCCCCGTAGGCCCGCGAGATGGCGGCCCGCTCGGTGCTCATGCCTCTCGGCATGACCACGAGCATGTGGTAGCCCTTGACCGCGGCGACCATGCTCAGGGCGTTGCCGGTGTTGCCGCTGCTGGCCTCGACGATGGTGTCACCGGGCCTGAGCAGACCGGCCGTCTCGGCCCTCTCGACGATGAAGGTGGCGACGCGGTCCTTGATGGACCCCGAGGGGTTCAAGAACTCCAGCTTCGCCCAGATGCCCTCGATGTTGATCAGGGGCGTGTCGCCGACACCGGCCAGGACGGTTCTCCCGTCAGCGCGCGACCGGTCGGGAGGTGCCACGCCGTCAGCGGTGGGAGACATCGGTCAGGCCCGCATGCGCCGCATCGTGGGGTCGAACAGGGGATCCGGGGACACCGTGGCCGGGTGCCGCTCGGCGAGGTACTCCACCTCCACCGACGCCCCCTCGACCGCGAGCTCGGCGGGCAGCCAGGCGTACGCGATGCTGCGGCCGACCGTGTGCCCGTACGCGGCGCTGGTGACGAAGCCCGCCGGCCGGCCGCCGGCGTGGACCGGCTCGTGGCCCATGACGACGGCGCCGTCGTCGATGGTCAGACAGCTCAGACGGGACGAGGCCCCCTCCTGCCTCCGACGCTCCACCGCCTCGCGGCCCACGAAGTCACCGTCCTTGTCCAGCCTGACGGCGAAGCCCAGACCCGCCGCCCACGGGTCGTGATCGCTCCACATGTCGGTGCCCCACGCCCGGTAGCCCTTCTCCAGCCGCAGGCCGTTGAAGGCCCCACGGCCGCCGGCGATGACGCCGTACGGCTGGCCCGCCTCCCACAGCAGGTCCCACAGCCGCAGGCCGAACTCCGCCGACGTGTACAGCTCCCACCCCAGCTCGCCCACGTAGGACAGCCGGAGGGCGGTGACGGGGACGTCGCGGACGTAGGCCTCGCGCGCACGGAAGAAGCCGAACGCCTCGTTGGAGAAGTCGTCGTCGCTGAGCTGCTGCACCACGTCGCGCGCCCGCGGCCCCCACAGGCCCACGCAGCAGGTGCCCCCGGTGATGTCACGAACGACGACCGAGTCGCCCGAGGGGACGTTGCGCAGCATCCAGTCGACGTCACGAGGCCCGTTCAGCCCGACCTGGAAGCGATCCTCCTCGAGGCGGGCCACGGTCGTGTCGCTTCGGATCCCGCCCCGGTCATCCAGCATGAGGGCGTAGGTGACGTAGCCGGGGGGCCGGTCGAGCCGCCCCGTGGTCATACGCTGGAGAAACGCGAACGCCCCGGGCCCGGACACCTCGGCCCGCTTCAGCGACGTCATGTCGTACAGGCCGACCCGCTCGCGGGTCGCCAGGTGCTCGGCGCCCACGACGGGCGACCAGTAGCGGCCGGCCCACTCGTCACGATCCGGGACGCCGCGGACCTCGTCGAGCTCGGCGTTGGCCTCGAACCACTGCGGACGCTCCCAGCCGCCGGCCTCCATGAAGCACGCGCCGAGCTCCCTCTGGCGCTGGTGGAACGGGCTGGTGCGCAGCGGCCTGGGGGCGCCCGTGGGTTGCATCGGGTGGTGGATGTCATAGACCTCGTCGTACTGCTGCCACGCACGGTCGTGGACGTACGCGGGGCTGTGCGCGAAGCGCTCGAAGCGGTGCAGGTCGCACTCGCGCAGGTCCACGCCGGGCGTGCCCTCGACCATCCACTCCGCCGTGGCCTTGCCCACGGCCGGCCCGTGGGTGATCCAGACGGCCTCGGCCACCCAGAACCCACGCACCTTGCGGGACTCCCCGATCAACGGCATTCCGTCCGCCGTGAAGGAGAACAGCCCGTTGAGCGGCTGCTCGATCCCGACGCCCCGCAGTGGTGGCAGCAGTTCCTGGGCGTCGGCCCAGGGCTGCTTGAAGTCGTTCTCGGTGAACGGCATCACCGAGGGCGCCACGGCCTCCTCCCCGGGCGTGGCCAGATCCTCCACGGCGACGGGCAGGGGCGTGTGCTGGTACGAGCCGACGCCGTAGCGGTCGCGGTGCTGGCGGAAGTACAGGGAGCTGTCCTGGTGGCGCAGGATGGGCTCGTCGACCTCACCGGTGGCCCCGGCCAGCTCGGCCACGGGCGCCGTGCGGACGTACTGGTGCTGCATGGGCACGAGCGGGATGGGCACACCGGCCATCCGACCCACGGCCGGACCCCACATGCCGGCGCAGCACACGACGCACGAGGTCTCGATGCGCCCCCTGGAGGTGTCCACGGCACGCACACGGCCGTCGCTCACCTCGATGCCGGTGACCTCCGTGTCGCCGTGGAACCGGGCGCCCCGGGAGCGGGCGAGGTCGGCCATCGCCTCCACGGCCCAGAGGGCCCGGGCGATGCCGTCCGACGGGACGTGGAGCCCCCCATGGATCCTGGCGGGCTCCAGCAGCCGGACCTTCTCCGCCACCTGCCGCGGCGTGATGAGCTCCGACTCCACGCCCCACGACGTGGCCAGCCCGTGCTTGATCCTCAACCACTGCCAGCGCTGCGGGGTGGTGGCCACCTCGACGCCGCCGACCGCCTCGAAGCACGGTTGCCCGTCGTGCCGCAGTTCAGCGAGCCGCCGGACGGTGTAGCCGGCGAGTCGCGTCATGGTCTGCGACGGGTTCACCTGGAAGACCAGGCCGGGTGCGTGGGAGGTCGACCCGCCTGTCCGGAACAGGGGCCCCTGATCGACGACCGCCACATCGCGCCAGCCCAGCCGCGTCAGGTGCTCGGCGACGCTGCAGCCCACGATCCCCGCACCGATGACGACGGCCCTGGCCTCGCTGCGCATCGATCTCCACCCTCACGGCCTGCCCCGCCCGACGCGGGGAAGGTGGCGCGGCCACTGATATATTAGGTGTGTACCAGAGGTCGGACAAGATGTCGGGTACAGCGGTTTCGCAGGGACCGGGTGCGGGGGTGGCTAGGCGGCGCCGCCGACCTCGTCGGCGACCGCGCTGACGGCCTCGTCGGCCGTGGCCCGCAGCTGCGGGGGCGGCTCGGGCAGCTCGCCGGTCCGCTCCAGCTCCGCCAGCTGCTCGGCGATGACGGCCCGCAGCCGCTCCAGGTAGTCGAGGCGGTAGCGTCGCAGGTCCTCGACGGCACGCTCGATGCCGAGGGCGACGTCGCGGGCCCGCTCCAGCTCGGCCGCGGCCTTGCGGCGGCCCTCGTGGGCGATGGCCTCCGCGGCGGCCCGGGCGTCGGCGACGACCTCGTCGGCGTGCTGGCGCGCCGCGGCGGCCGTCTCCTGGCGGACGCGCTCGATGTCCTCGATGTCGCCGTGCAGCTCCTCGAGCCGCTGGACGCGCTCGACGAGCGCCTCGCGCTCGGCGGCCGTCTCCGCCAGCCCCCGCGTCAGCCGCTCGATGAACGCGTCGACCTGCTGGCGGTCATAGCCGCGGAGGCGCCGGGAGAACCGGGGCCGGGCGACGTCCTCGGGGGCCGGCGTCATGGATGATCCTACCGACACAGGATGCCCGACAGGACCTGGATGCCGATGAAGACGAGGATGGGTGACAGGTCGAGGGCGGCCATGCCGATCCGCAGGGGCGGCACGACACGGCGCACCGGCTCCAGCACCGGGTCGGTCAGCGCCCGGGTCCCGTTGGCCAGCGGCGCCACCGGCTCGGGGACGCTGGGGATCCACGACAGGATGATCCGGGCGATGAGCACCAGGACGTACAGCTGCAGCAGGAGGCAGACGATGGCCATGGGATCTCAGGCCTGGTTGAAGAAGCCGCGCTCGCTCAGCTGGCGGCGTTCCTCGGTGGACACGTCCACGCCGAGCGGCGTGAGCAGGAAGACCCGGTCGCCGACCCGCTCGATGCGACCGTCGAGGCCGTAGATCAGACCCGAGGCGAAGTCCAGCAGCCGCTTGGCGACCGCCTCGTTGGCGCCGGCCAGGTTCATGATCACCGGGATGCCGTTGCGGAAGCGCTCGCCGATCTCCTCGACGTCGTTGAACGTCGACGGCTCGGTGACGTGCACCTTGCCCGACGTCACGGAGCGCGTGCCGGACGCGGGCGATCCGCGCGAGGGGTCCGGCCCGCGCTCGGGCACCCGCGTCGGCGCGATCCGCCGGACGTTGGACTGCTCGCCCCGCGACGCCGCCACCGACGCGTGCTGACGCCCGGGCTCAGGCGCGTCAGGCTCGTCGTAGTCGTCGTCGTAGTCCTCGACCAGCCCCAGCCAGGCCATCGCTTTCCTGATCTTCGACATGTGCGTGCTCGCTTGCTCTATCGGGTGGGGGGTCGGGGACCGAAGACCGCCTCACCGACGCGGACGATCGTGGCGCCCTCCTCGACGGCGATCTCGAAGTCGTGGGTCATTCCCATGGAAAGGTGCGCGACCCGGGCAAACCGCTCCCGGTGCTCGTCGCGCAGCTCCCGCAGACGGCGGAACAGCGGGCGGGGGTCGACGTCCAGCGGCGGGATCGTCATGAGCCCGACGCACTCCACGCCGGCGAGCCCGTCCAGCGCCGCGAGCAGCTCCGGCGTCGCGGCCACGGCGCAGCCACCCTTGTCGGGATCCTCACCGACGTTGACCTGCACCAGCACCCGCTGCACCTTCGACGCCCGTCGGGCGCGGGCGGCGACCTCACGCGCCAGCCGCAGCCGGTCCACCGAGTGGATGAGCTCGCACCGGGCAACGGCGTCGGCCGCCTTGTTTCGCTGCAGGTGGCCGACGAAGTGCCAGCGGACGCCGTCGTCGACCTCCCCGGCCTTGGCGACCAGTTCCTGAACCCGGCTCTCGCCGAAGTGGACCTGTCCCGCCCTCCGCGCGGCCATGACCGCCGGGGTCCCGAACGCCTTGCTGACCGCCACGAGCGCGACCGCGTCGCCGTCCCGCCCCGCCCGCGACGCGGCCGCGCGCAGCCGTCGGCGCACCGCGTCCAGGCGGACGGCGACGTCGCGCCCGCGCACGGTCGTGTCGTGGCCGGTGGACGGTCCGGAGACCGACAGGTCGGAGGCGGGGGTCATGGTCGTGCCAGTCTAGAAACACCATCGTGGATCCCCGCACAACCCGCCCCGGGCCGCCGCTGACGGTGGATGACGCCGGCCTGACGGCCCTGTGTGCGGGTCCCCTCGCGCGCGGCCCGGTGGCTGAACCATCGGTCCGAGCCGCAGCGGGTGCAGCCGCCCTGGAGCCGGACCCGCCGCACCCCGGCCGCCGCGAGCTGTGCGGTGACGGCCGCCGGCAGGTCCACGGCACGCGTCCCCCAGGTGGTCGTGGCGTGCGCGGCCGGCACGACGCGGCAGACCGCGTCGGCCATCGTCGGGGGCACCTCGTAGCAGCAGCCGCCGATGGCCGGGCCCAGCACGGCGAGCACGTCGGCCCGGCGCGTGGCGCCCAGCGCGTCGACCGCGGCGGGGACGACGCCGGCCACGACCCCGCCCCGGCCGGCGTGGACCGCCGCCACCGAGCCGCCGGGGTCGACGAGCAGCACCGGCACGCAGTCGGCGACCAGCACGACGAGGGCGAGGCCGGCCTCGCTCGTGACCAGGGCGTCACACCCGGGGACCGCATGGTCTCGGCCATTCGCGCCGCGGCCCCGGTCGGCTCCGGTGACCCGCGCGACGCGGCCCCCGTGCACCTGCTCCATGAACACCGCGTCGCCCGGGGTCGCCCCCACGACGGCCAGAATCCCCGCCCGCGCGGCCTGGACGCCGGGGTCGGGTGCCGACTGCCCCCGTCCGGCGACCACGAGCGACATGTTGCCGTGGTGGCGGTCCGAGAACGCCAGCCGGACGTCCTCGTCCTCCGGGCAGGCCGGGGCGGACGCGACGGCCTCACGGCCGCGGCGGCTCACCGCTTCAGGAACGAGGGGATGTCCAGATCGTCGTCCCGGGCGCCCTCCCGGCGTGGCCCTGGGCGGGACGACTCCCCGGCCGCCTCCTGGACCCCCGCCGGGCGCGACGGTCCGGCGGGCGCCTGGCGGGGCTGTCGCGACGGGGACTGGCGGGGCACCGCGCGCAGGCCCCCGGCCGGCCGACGGTCGGCCTCGGTCTTGTGCTCCTCGAAGCCCGCGGCGATGACCGTGACCTTGACCTCGTCGCCGAGGGCGTCGTCGATGACCGTGCCGAAGATGATGTTGGCCTCCGGGTCGGCGGCCTGGGCGATGATGTCCGCCGCCTCGTTGACCTCGAACAGGCCCAGGTCGCTGCCGCCGGAGATCGTCAGCAGCACCCCGCGGGCGCCCTCGACGGAGGCCTCCAGCAACGGCGAGCTGATCGCCATCCGTGCCGCCTCCAGCGCGCGGTTCTGGCCGCGGGCCTTGCCGATGCCCATGAGCGCCCCCCCGGCGTCGCGCATGATCGTCGACACGTCGGCGAAGTCGGTGTTGATCAGGCCGGGCGTGGTGATGAGGTCCGTGATGCCCTGCACGCCGTGCAGCAGCACGTCGTCGGCCAGTCGGAACGCCTGCAGCACCGACGTCTCGTCGTCGGAGATCTCCAGGAGCCGGTCGTTTGGGATGACGATCAGCGTGTCGACGGCCTCCCGCAGGTGCTCCATGCCCCGCTCGGCCTGCACGCTGCGCCGCCGGCCCTCGAAGGTGAACGGGCGCGTGACGACCCCGATGGTCAGGGCGCCGGCGGCCTTGGCGATCTCGGACACCACCGGCGCGCCGCCCGTGCCGGTGCCGCCGCCCTCGCCGCAGGTCACGAAGACCATGTCGGCGCCCTTGAGCGTCTCCTCGAGGTCGGGGCGGTGCTCCTCGGCCGCCTTGCGGCCCACCTCCGGGTCGCTGCCCGCGCCCAGGCCGCGCGTCAGCTCGCGCCCGATGTCCAGCTTCACGTCCGCGTCGGACATGAGCAGGACCTGGGCGTCGGTGTTCACGGCGATGAACTCCGCGCCCTTCAGCCCGGCCTCGATCATGCGGTTGACCGCATTGACGCCGCCCCCGCCGATCCCGACGACCTTGATGACGGCAAGGTAGTTCTGAGGTGCCACCACGGGCGATCTCCTTCTCGTGTCTCCTCCCGCGCGTCGGGGCAGCGGCGGCTGCCCTCTTCGCGCGGTGGCCGGCGGGTCGCGCGGCTCCCTTGTACGGCGGGGGGAACCGTTGACACTCACCCTGAACTTCAGGCTCACGGTTATGTCAACCTGCCGTGTCGGGTGACCATAGACGGGGGCCGCGCCACAAGCAACCATCCGTGTCGAAAAAGCGGCCGGGCACACGGGCGGGACGCGTGGGTCCACGGCACCGCGTCAGCGCGGCACGATCACCGGGTTGTCGGGCGCGCGCACGTCCACCTCGGCCACGGCCGTCAGGCCGTCCCGCGGGTCGATGCCGTTGCTCCTGGCGTGGGAGCGGATCTGGGCGAGCATGGCGTCGAGCACGCGGGCCTTGAGCGCGACGCGCTCGGCGGAGCCGAAGCGGACCCAGACCCCCGAGTCGTGCAGCAGGCGCAGCCCGGGCACGTCCGGGGCGTGGTAGCGGCGCACGTCGGCCGCCAGCGCGGCCGGCAGCCGGCGGCGCACGGCCAGCGCGTTGGCGACCGCGGGATCGCCGACACCCCGGCCCAGCGGCGGCTCCGGGGATGCCTGAGGGGCCTCCACGATCGCGAGCCCGGGATCCCGGCCGCGGGCCAGCACCACACCCTGCTCGTCGACGAGCCAGGGGGCTCCCCGGGCCAGCAGAACGACCGCCGGGCGGCGCTCCCGGACGTTGATGCGCAGCGTCGCGGGGGGGAGACGCTCCAGTGACACCTCGGCAACCCACCCGAGCCGCTCGATGCGGCCCGCGACCGTCTCGAGGTCGACCGACAGCAGGCTCTGGCCCGTGGTCAGGTCGGCGGCGGCGCGGACCTTCCGCGCCTTGGCCCCCGACACGCCGAGCACGCGCACGGCGGTCACGTCGAACAGCGGCGACCGGGCCACGGCGACGGCGGCCGCGGCCAGCGCCAGGACCGCCAGGACACTGAGGGTCACCCGCCGCCGCAGCCGGGCGTTCTGACGCGCGACGGCGCGCCGACGGCTGCGGATGCGCTCGTCGACGGGGCGGCGGGACTCGCTCATGACGGTCATCCGGCCGGCCCCGGGCTGTCGACGGATTCACCGGCCGGCGCGAAGCCGGCCAGCACGACCTCCGTGCGCAGCTCGACGCCGTGGCGGGCCTCCACCACGGCCTGTACGTCGCGGATCACCCGGTGGACGTCGCTCGCGGTCGCTGCCCGGGCGCACGTGATGAAGTTCGCGTGCTTCTCGCTGATGCGGGCGCCGCCGACGCGGTACCCCTTCATGCCGGACGCCTCGATCAGCCGCCCCGCGCTGTCGCCGTCGGGGTTGCGGAACACGCTGCCGCAGGAGGGCTCGTTGATCGGCTGGTGCTCCCGGCGCCACCGGCGCATCTCGGCCATCTGGCCGACCAGCGTCTGTGCGTCGGCCCGGCGCAGCCGCAGGGCCGCGCGCAGCACCACCGCATCCGTCGGCAGGGCGGTGCGCCGGTAGGCCATGCGAAGGTCGGCTGCGGCCAGGCGCTCCCGCACGCCCCCGCGGTCCAGCCGGGCCACCTCGGCCCACTCCAGGACCTCTGACAGCTCATGGCCGTGAGCGCCGGCGTTCATGCGCACCGCGCCCCCGAGCGTGCCCGGGATGGCGACGCCGAACGCGAGCCCACCCAGGCGGCGGCTCGCGACGGCGTTGGCCAGCACCGGCATGGGCTCGGCTGCGCCGGCGACCACGCGCTCCCCGTCCACCCGGACGCCGCGGAAGCGCCGGCCCAGGGCCACCACGAGGCCCGGCCAGCCGGAGTCAGCCACGAGCAGGTTGCTTCCCCGCCCGAGGATGAGCCACGGCGTCCCGTGCCGGGCGCACAGCCGGCCCGCGGCGGCCAGGTCCGCGGGGTCCTCGGCGCGCAGGTAGGCACTGGCGGGGCCGCCGACGCGCATCGTCGTGTGCCTGGCGAGGGGCTCGTCGGCGCTGACGGCGCCGGTGACCGCGGCCCGCAGGCCCTCGACGAGCCCGGGCTCAGCCACGTCGCTCCTCCAGCCGGCGCAGCAGCACGGGGCCGAGCTCGGTGATGTCGCCGGCACCGAGAGTGAGCACCAGGTCGCCCCGGCGGGCAAGCCGCGACACGACGTCGGCGGCGTCGCCGAGCAGGGGGGCGTAGTGGGTGTCGGCCAGCCGGTCTCTCGCCGCGTCCGCGACGAGCGCGCCGGTGACCCCGGGCACCGGCGCCTCGCCCGCCGCGTACACGTCGGTGACCACGGCCACGTCGGCCTCCGCCAGGGCGACCCCCAGCTCTGTGCCCAGCGCGGCCGTCCGGGTGAAGCGATGCGGCTGGAAGACCGCCACGACCCGATCGTCGGGGCGGGCCTGGCGAGCGGCCTCGACGACCGCCCGCAGCTCGGTCGGATGGTGGCCGTAGTCGTCGACCACGGTCACCCCGGCCGCCTCGCCGAGGCGCTGGAAC
>JAHWKQ010000134.1 GCA_019347785.1 Actinomycetota bacterium | reverse complement strand
CGTCGTCCTCCTCGTCAATGGTGACCGGGCGGTTGTCGCAGAAGACCACCCGCACGCCCAGGGAGGCGGCCGTGCGGACCGCGACGTCCACGGCCGCGGCCTTGAGCTCCACCAGCAGCACGTCGAACGCGCCGGCCGCCTCCAGCGCCACCCTCAGCGCCGGGCGGTCGGCCAGGTCGTTGCTCCAGGCCACCACCTGGCAGCCGTGCCGTCGCTCGAGGTGGGCCGCGAGCGACCGGCTGGCGGCGGGGGGTGCGGTCGTCGCGAAGAACACCCTGGCCCCGGCGACCGGACCGAGCGGATGCGGACGGAGAATGGTCCGGGCGACGGGGGTGTTCCGCGCGATGCTGCGGATGGCTCCCACGACACTCGCCACCTGGTGTGGGGAGGAGCGCGGGAGTTCCCCCATTGTAACGACGACCTCGTCGGCGAGCAATACGCGATACGGGCCAAGCTGGTCGCACAGCAGCGACGGGTCGCAGTCCCCGGGCACGACCAGCGCCGTGGCGTCGGCGTGGACCGGGGGGACGGCGGCCCCGCTGCCCTCCAGGAGGGTCACGTCGCCGGGCAGCCCGTCGGCCAGGCGCACGGCCCGGTCGACGTTGGAGTAGGCGACGGCGCCGGCCAGCCCCCCGCCGCAGCGGCGCGCGCCCACCGTCGCCACACCGGTGGTGACCGCGTCCTCGTAGAAGTCGCTGGCGGCGTGGCCGCCGGCGTCGGCGACGGCGAGCAGGTCCCGGGCGTCCAGTCGGGCGCCCGCCGGCACGACGACAGGGCGGGGAGGCCCCCCGCGGCCCATCGCCACGATGACGGGCGTCACGCCGGCGCGGCCGAGCGCACGGGCCAGCTCCGCGGCGACCGCCGTCTTGCCGGTGCGCTTGCCGGTCCCGATCACCGCGACGGTCGGGCGGGCGGCCACGCGGGGGCGCGGCGGGGGCCACAGCCGGAAGTCCGCGCCCTCGTAGGCGACGCCGGCCAGCAGCACGCGCGCGGCCAGGCGCAGCCGCTGGCGCTGGTCGAGGACGGGCTCGTCGGACAGGTCGACGACGACGTCGGGGCGGTGCTCCCGCAGCAGCCCGTCCAGCACGGGGGCCGCGGCCTCGACGACCCCGTCAGGCGCGGTCACGGGCGGCGCCCACGTGGCCGGCACCCCGACGTCGACCTCGGCGCCGTGGCGCGCGACCTTCTCGGTCCCGCCGAGGAACAGTGCCGCGACCGTGCTGGTCCCCACCTGGGCCAGCTCCGCCAGGGCGGCGCGGGTCACCTGCGGGTAGTGCTCGCCGTCCACGAGCGCCACCGCGCGGCGCGGCCGGGCGTGCGGCGCACCCGGGGGGACGCTGCGCGACGCGGTCATGCGCTCCTCAGGCGATGGGGATGTGGTTCGAGGACAGGAAGTCGCCGGTGACGTGGAACGCCTCGCGGATCCTCGCCCGGGTCGTGCGACTGCGGATCACCGACAGCTCGCGGCGGCCGTCCTCGTAGTGCAGGAACACCTTGATCGTGGACGCGTCGATCTGCAGCTCGTTCCACGACGGTGGAACCAGGCCACGGGTGCGCCTCGACGCGGTCGTCCCGGAGTTGCACAGCAGCATGCCGTTGAGCCCCCAGAAGTAGGGGACGTGGCGGTGCCCGGTCAGCACGACGTCCACACCGATCTCGTCGAGCACCGGCAGCAGGTCGCCGGCGTCGGTGATGACGTTCAGGTCGCGGCCCGTGCCCGGGATGGCCATCAGGTGGTGGTGGACCATCAGCACCTTGACGTCGGCGGGCTCGTCGAACTGCGCGCGGATCCACGGGTAGCGCTCGCGGCCGACGTGCCCCTCGTCCAGATCCGGCTGGGAGGAGTCCACGGCGACGACGGTCAGGCCGGTGGCGGCCAGGCGGTCCGCCCGCCACGGGTCGAAGGCGGTCCGGTAACGGCTGAAGCGGTCCCCGAACAGCTGGCGGTAGTGGACGGTGCCGACGTTGCGCGCGTCGTGGTTGCCGGGCACCACGACCGTCTCCGCCTCGAGGCCGCCCAGCCAGCCGGCGGCGACCTCGAACTCCCAGCGGAAGCCCGCCTCCGTGAGGTCGCCGACGACCACGACGAGGTCCGGGCCCAGCCGGTTGACGCGCTCGATGACGGCGCGCATCAGTCCCTCGTCGAACGTCACGTCGCCACAGCGCATGCTCGACAGCTGCGCGATGCGCAGCGCGCTGCGGGCGATGCCGTCGCCCCGCCCGGTGGTCATTCGGCGAGCAGGGGGTTGGAGCTGCGGAACTCGTCGGTCACGAAGAACGCCTCACGAATCGACGTGCGGTTGGCGCGCGTGCGGATCACCGACAGCTCGCGGCGTCCGTCCTCGTAGTGCAGGAACACCTTGATCGTCGACGCGTCGACGCGTACCTCGTTCCACGACGGCGGCGTCAGGCCGCGCACCCGGTGGGTCGAGGCGGTGCCCGAGTTGCACAGCAGCATCCCGTTCACGCCCCAGAAGTAGGGCACGTGCTTGTGGCCCGACAGGGCCACGTCCAGGTTCAGCTCGGTGAGCAGCTCGAGCAGGTCGCCGGCGTCGGTGATGATGTTGCGCTCCCGGCCCGTCCCCGGGATGGACACGAGGTGGTGGTGCAGGACGAAGACCTTGAAGTCGTCCGGCTCGTCGAACTGGGCGCGGATCCACTCGTAACGCTCCCGGCCGATGTGGCCCGCGTTGAGGTCCGGCTCGGAGGAGTCGACCGCCACCACGGTGAGGCCGGACGCCTGCAGCCGCTCCGCGCGGGCGTCGTCGAACGCCTGGCGGTGGCGGGAGAAGCGGTCGCCGAACAGCCGCCGGAAGTGCAGGTCGCCGACGTTGCGCGCGTCGTGGTTGCCCGGCACCACCACCGTGGGGGCGTCGAGGTGCCCCAGCCACCGCCCGGCCTCCTCGAACTCCCACTGGTACCCGTCGGCGGTGAGGTCGCCGCCCACCACGACCACGTCCGGGCGCAACTCGTTGACCCGGTCGATCACCGACCGCATCAGATCGGGGTCGAACGAGATCGTGCCGCAGTGGATGTCGCTCACCTGGGCGATCCGCAGCGGCGTCGTCGCAAGGCTCACTCGGGCGACCGTCCGTCGGGGTGCGGCTAGCATATCGGCGCCGAGAGGGAGGTGAGCGGTGGGGCCCACGGTCTCGCACAGTCTCGTGGAGGCGCTTCGCGCCGTTCCGGACTTCGCGGCCCTGGACGACGCGACGCTGCTGCAGATTCTCGGCGTGTCGATGAACCTGGCCTGGTCGGCCGGCAGCGTCGTCTTCGACAAGGGGGCCCCGGCCGAGGCGCTGTACGTCGTGCTGTCGGGTCGCGTGCGCATCTACGACGCCGGCGAGGACGGCGAGGACGACGTCGCGACCATGGAGGCCGGCGACTACTTCGGCGAGCACTCGCTGCTGCGCGACACGACGCACTCCAAGGGCGCCCGCGCCATACAGGACAGCGAGCTGATGGTCATCCCGGCCAACTCCTTCCGCACGCTGCTGGACCGTGACCCCGACCTCGCCGGGCTCGTCGAGGCCACCCTGCGCTCCCGCGTCAAGGAGGGCGGGCCAGCCACCGGCTGACCGCCCCGCGCGTCAGCCGGTGGCAGCCGCGGACACCCGCGCCCCGGCGAGGGCCCAGTCGAGTGGGACCAGCCGCCAGCCGTCGGTCAGGTGGCCGCGCACCAGCGACACCGCCCGGTCGTCGCCGCGCGGGGCGACGGCCAGCACGGCGGGCCCGGCACCCGACAGGCAGGCGCCCAGCCCCCCGCGGCGCAGGGCGCGCACGAGCGTGCCGCTGTCGGCCATCGCCTCGCAGCGCGCCGGCTCGTGCAGCACGTCGACCATCGCCCGGGGGTCCCACGCCACCAGCCCCGCCAGCCCGGACAGCACCAGCGCGGCGCGCGCGCCGTTGGCGGCCGCGTCGGCCGTCGCCACGGTCGCCGGCACGAGCCCGCGCGAGTGCGCGGTCGACGAGCGCGCGGGCGGCACGCACAGCAGCGGGCGCAGGCGCTGCGTGGGCTCGCAGCGGGTGGCGCGGCCGTCGGCGCACACCACCAGGCCCCCGAGCAGGGCGGCGGCGACGTTGTCGGGATGGCCCTCGATGCCGGCGGCCAGGGCGAGCAGCCGGGCGTCACCGGCGCCGCCCACCAGCGCCCGCCCCAGGGCCAGACCCGCGACGGTCGCGGCGGCCGACGATCCCAGCCCCCGCTCCAGGGGGATGCGGTTGCGCACGCGCAGGCTCACGTCTGGCGCCGGGGCGCCCGCCCAGTCGCAGTAGGCCATCAGCGAGCGCCAGATCAGGTTGTCGTCGCCGGGCGGCAGCTCGTCGGCGCCCTCGCCCTCGGTGCGGACCCGGCGGTCCCCTCTCGGGACGGTCCACACCGACAGGGACAGGTCCAGCGCCACCGCCAGGGCGTCGAAGCCCGGCCCGAGGTTGGCGCTGGAGGCGGGCACCTCGACGCCGAGGGCGGGGGCGCTGGTCACGTGCCCGCTCAACCGAGGCCGAGGACGTCGGCGGCGGCGTCGACGTCGGGCGGCACGACCGGGGGGGTCGCCGCGCCCGACACCGCCCAGTCGGGCTCCTTGAGGCCGTGACCGGTCAGGACGCACACGACCGCGCCGCCGGCGGGCAGGGCGCCGGCGTCGGACAGCTGCAGCAGACCGGCGACGCTGGCGGCCGAGGCCATCTCGGCGAACACGCCCTCCCGAGCCAGCAGGCGGTAGGCCTTGAGGATCCCGCGGTCGGTCACCGCCATGATCGAGCCCCCCGACTCCGCCGCCGCCTCGACCGCCCGGGACCAGGACGCGGGGTTGCCGATGCGGATGGCCGTTGCGATCGTGGACGGCTCCTCGACCACCCGGCCCCGCACGATCGGCGCGGCGCCGGCGGCCTGGAAGCCCCGCAGCACCGGCAGGCGGTCGATGCGGCCCTCCCGCAGGTACTCGCGGTAGCCCCGCCAGTAGGCGGTGATGTTGCCGGCGTTGCCCACCGGCATCACGTGCACGTCCGGGGCGCGGCCCAGGAAGTCGCAGATCTCGAAGGCGGCCGTCTTCTGGCCCTCGATGCGCAGCGGGTTGAGCGAGTTGACCAGCTCGACCGGGTACTTGTCGTCCAGCGCGCGGCAGACCTCCAGCGCCTGGTCGAAGTTGCCGTCGACCTGGATCACGGTCGCATCGTGGACGAGCGCCTGGGCCAGCTTGCCGTAGGCGATCTTGCCCCGGGGGATGAGCACCCCGCACGTCAGGTGCGCCTTGGCGGCGTAGGCCGCGGCCGAGGCCGACGTGTTGCCCGTCGACGCGCAGATGACCGCCTCCGCGCCCCGTCCGGCGGCCACCGAGATGGCCACCGTCATGCCGCGGTCCTTGAATGATCCCGTCGGGTTGGTGCCCTCGAACTTCAGCCACACCGCCGCGCCCGTGGCCGCCGACAGCTCGCCCGAGTGGATGAGCGGCGTCCCGCCCTCGCGCAGGGTCACCGCCAGGGTCGCCTCGTCGACGGGCAGCCATGCGCGGTACTCCTCCAGCACGCCCCGCCACTGCGCGCTCGTGGGGCCCGCGCGCCGCGCGGGAGTGGGTTCGGAGGCGGTGTGGCTCATCCGTGCCGCAGTCTACGGCGGCGAGTTGCCCACTAGATTGGGCCGATGGAGACCAGCGAGGTCCTGTCAGACGCCTTCGAACGGGTGCGGGAGGGCGTGCGCCGCGTCACCGAGGGGCTCGACGCGGCGGCCCTGGCCCACCGTCCCGACCCCGACGCCAACTCCATCGCCTGGCTGGTGTGGCACTCGACGCGGATCCAGGACGACCACGTCTCGCAGATCGCGGGGCAGGGCCAGACATGGATCACCGACGGGTGGGCGGACCGATTCGACCTGCCCCTCGATCCCGCGGACACCGGCTTCGGCCACAGCTCCGGGCAGGTCGGCGCCGTGGTCGCCGGCGGGCCGGACCTGCTGGTCGGCTACCACGAGGCCGTCGCCCGGCGCACCCTGCGGTATGTGGCCACGCTCGACGCCGCCGAGCTCGATCGGATCGTCGACGACCGGTGGGACCCGCCGGTGTCGGTGGGGGTACGGCTGGTGAGCGTGATCGCCGACGGGCTGCAGCACCTGGGGCAGGCGGGCTACGTCCGGGGGATGGTTGAGCGTCGCGAGCGTCTCGGTCGCGGGGAGGGCTGAGCCCGACACACCGGTGTGATCAGTCAGGCTCGTTGCCGGGCCGCCACTTGATGCCGCATCCCACGCTCGGGCGCTGGTCGGCGGGCACAGGCCGGCCGTCGAGCACCGCGTCGAGCGCGGCGCGCACGTCCCGCCCGGTGACGGGCCGGCCGTTGCCGGGTCGGGCATCGTCGAGCTGCCCGCGGTAGACGAGCCGCCGGTCGGCGTCGAACACGAAGGAG
>JAHWKQ010000133.1 GCA_019347785.1 Actinomycetota bacterium | reverse complement strand
CGCCGCCCACGGTCAGGGGGATGAACACCTGCTCGGCGGTGGCCGCGACGGCGTCGTAGATCGTCTCCCGGTCGTCGCTGGAGGCGGTGATGTCGAGGAAGACCAGCTCGTCGGCCCCCTCGGCGTCGTACGTGCGGGCCAGCTCGACGGGGTCGCCGGCGTCGCGCAGGTCGACGAAGCGCACCCCCTTGACGACGCGACCGGCATCGACGTCCAGGCACGGGATGACCCGCGCCGCCAGCCCGCCCGGCCCCGCCGCGGCGACCTCCTCATCGGTCCGCATGCCCACGAGTATTCCACCCCGCCGCCGCGGGGCCGGGGCTACGCGTCCCGGGGCGCTGGCGGGAGGCAGGCCGCGGGGACGGCGTCCGGGTTTCCACGCCCGCCGACGAACTCCCAGTGCCACGGCTCGGGCTTGGACCCGCCCTCCCGTGCCCAGTCCGGGTTGACCCACCCGAAGCGGGGGCCGTTGGCGGCGAGCCACCGGTACGTGGGGTCGTCGTAGCCGCCGGGCACGACGAGGTCGACGGCCAGGCCCCACCCGTGGTTGGAGGAACCGGGCGTGGCCGCCAGGGTGCCCTTGTACGCGGCGAGCTCGACCTGCTGGCTGTAGGACCGGTAGGTGTCGGTGACGCCGATCGGCCGCCCCAGTTGCGCCCGGTGCGCGGCCGTCATCCGCCGCCAGGCGTCGGCCGCGTCGGCCCGTAGGCGCTCGCCCGGGGCGACCGCCGCGAGGACGGCGGCGGGTATCCGCCCGTTGGCGTACCCCCCCCACGCCCCGTCGTCGATGCCCTCCGAGGGCTCGTCGGCCGGCACCGGCAGGTCCGCGGCGGGCCCCCGGTACTCCTCGGCGTACTCGAGCACGCGGGGCACGTACGCGAGCGTCTCCGGATAGTCCGGGACGCTCCGGCCGGCTGCGAGCACCGCGCCGGGGCCGGCGTTGTACGCGGCCAACGCCAGCTCGACGGAGCCGAACTCGTCGAGCTGCTGGCGCAGGTAGCGGGCGCCCCCGTCGAGCTGCTCGGCGGGGGCGGACACGTCCACGCCGAGCGCGTCGGCGGTGTACGGCATCAGCTGCGTCAGGCCGTACGCGCCCGCCCGTGACCGGGCGGTGGGGTCCCATCCCGACTCGGCCCGGACCAGACCCGCCAGCAGTGGGGCAGGGACCTCGTTCGCGACGGCCGCCGAGTGCACCGCCGGCCGGAACATCCCCGGCACGCGGCGGGCGGTGTCCAGCCGCACCGTCGCGCCGCCGGTGGCACAGCCGTGCAGCCGCCCCCCCACCAGGACGAAGGCGACGGCCGGCAGCAGCGTGACCGCCAGAAACCCGGCCAGCAGGGCCAGCACGGCTTTCACACGGCCGCCTCGGACACGCGATGGAGGCTAGTGCGCCCACGCCGCGGAACCGTGCAGGAGCCGCCGTCGCCGGGCCCGTCGCCCGCCCTCAGGTGGTGTGGCCGGCCACCGCGGCCAGCGCCTCGGGCAACGTGAACCGCCCGGCGTAGAGGGCCTTGCCGACGATCGCGGCGTCGACGCGCTCATGGGCGGTCGCCAGCGCCCGCAGGTCCCCCAGCGACGACACTCCCCCGCTGGCGGTGACCCGCGCCGTCGTCGACTCCGCGACATCTCGCAGCCGGGCGACGTTGGGGCCGCGCAGCATGCCGTCGCGGGCGACGTCGGTCGACACGAAGCGGGCCACGCCCAGGAGCGTGAAGTGATGCAGGGCGGCGAACAGGTCCCCGGCGTCGGTGGTCCAGCCGCGAGCGCGCAGGCGTGTGCCCTCGGCGTCCAGGGCGACCGCGACCCGGTCACCGTGCTCGGCGACGGCGGCGGCCACGAACGACGGCTCCTCCAGCGCCATGGTGCCGATCACCACCCGGCTCGCCCCGTACCCGAGGGACTCGTCGACGTCGGCCATGGAGCGGATGCCCCCACTGGCCTGCACCCGGACCCCGGTGGCGTCGACGATGTCGGCGATCACCCTGCGGTTGCGCGGCCTGCCCGCGAAGGCGGCGTCCAGGTCGACGACGTGCAGCCACTGCGCCCCGGCCTCGGCGAAGCGCAGGGCGGCCGCCACGGGGTCGTCGTCGTAGACCGTCTCCTCGTCGACCTGCCCGCGCGCCAGTCGCACGGCGCGCCCGCCGCGGATGTCGACGGCCGGGTACACGGTGAGGGTCACGACGCGTGGCCGGAGGCGACGTCGGCGACGAAGTTGGCCAGCAGCCGTCCGCCCACGTCCCCGGACTTCTCCGGATGGAACTGCGTGGCGGCGACCGACCCGACACGGACGATGCCGGGAAAGCCCGGGCCGTACGCGCAGGTCGCCAGCACCTGGGCGTCGTCGGCGGGCTCGGCGTAGTAGGAGTGCACGAAGTACACGCGCTCGTCGGCCAGGCCTTCGAGCAGGGGGTCGTCGCGCACGGCGTTCAGCCGGTTCCAGCCCATGTGCGGCACGGTCACGTCAGACGGCAGCCGGCGCACCCGGCCCGGCAGGACGCCCAGGCCGCGCGCGTCGGGGTCCTCCTCGCTGTGGGCGTAGAGGATCTGCATGCCGACGCACACGCCCAGCAGCGGCCGGGCCCGGGCCACCCAGTCGCGCACGAGGGCGTCGAGCCCGGCGGCGCGGAACCGCCGGACGCACTGCCCGAAGTGGCCGACGCCCGGCACGACGATGGCGTCGGCGGCCGCCGCCCGTCCGGGGTGGGACGTGACGACCGCGTCGGCGCCGGCCCGCACCAGCGCCTTCTGAGCCGAGCGCAGGTTGCCGGCGTCGTAGTCGAGCACCGCGACCCGAGGCGCCGCCATCGTCTACAGCGTCCCCTTGGTTGACGGCACGGTTGTGCCCCTGACAACTAGCGCCCGGCGCAGCGCGACCGCGACGGCCTTGAAGACCGCCTCCTGGATGTGGTGGCTGTTGTCCCCCGCCAGCGCGGCCACGTGCAGGGTGATGCGGGCGTTGGCGATGAGGGACTCGAAGAAGTGCCGCGTCAGCGTCGTCTCGTAGGTGCCCACGAGCTCGACCGGCGTCTCGGCCTCGTAGACCAGGTAGGGTCGCCCCGAGAGGTCGACGGCGGCACGCACGAGCGCCTCGTCGATGGGCACGGTCGCGTCCCCGAAGCGCTCGATCCCGGCCTTGTCCCCCAGCGCCCGCTGGAGGGCCTGGCCGAGCGCGATGCCGGTGTCCTCCACGGTGTGGTGGGCGTCGACCTGCAGGTCGCCGGCCGTGCGGACGACGAGGTCAAGGCGGGCGTGGCGGCCCAGCTGGGCCAGCATGTGGTCGAAGAACGGCACGCCGGTGGCCACCTCGGCCCGCCCGTCGCCATCCAGCCCGAGCGTGACACGGACGGTGGTCTCGGCCGTCTCCCGGGCGACCTCGGCGCTACGGGTGCGCATGCAGGCTGTCCTCCAGGGCGGTCAGGAAGGCGTCGTTCTCGGCGGGCGTGCCGATCGTCACCCGCAGGCAGCCGGCCAGCCCGGGCCGGTCGGAGAAGTCCCGCACCAGCACGCCGCGGTCGAGCAGAGCCTCCCACACGGCGGGCACACGGGTGCGGAACAGCAGGAAATTGGCGGCCGAGTCGAACACCCCCACGCCGTCGAGATCCGCCAGCGCCGCCCGGACCCGCTCGCGCTCGGCGACGATGGCCTGGATGTGGGCGGTCATCTCCCCGGCCAGCTCGCAGGCGAGCGTGCCGGCCTCCTGTGTCATCGCGTCGAGGTGATAGGGCAGGCGGACCGCGCGCAGGTCGTCGACGACCCAGTCATGGGCCAGCAGGTAGCCCAGGCGCACGCCCGCCAGGCGGAAGGCCTTCGAGAAGGTGCGGCAGACCACCAGGCGGGGCAGCTCGTCGAGCAGCTCGGCGGCGCTGGCGGCCCCGAACTCGACGTAGGCCTCGTCGCAGACGACCAGCCCGTCGCCGGCGTCGTGCAGCGCGCGCACGGTGTCCAGGCTCACGGGGATGCCGGTGGGGTTGTTCGGGCTGGCCACGCACACCAGGTCGGGCCGGTGTGCCCGCACCGCTCCGGCCGCCGCCGCCGGCGACAGGCGCAGGCCGGCGTCGAGCTCGACCTCGACATGGTCCGTGGCGGCGACGCGCGCGATGAGCGGGTGCGCCGAGTAGCCCGGACGGCACAACAGCAGCGTCCGGCCCATGCCGCCGTACGCCTGGAACAGCTGCAGCAGCACCTCGTTCGAGCCGTTCGCCGCCCACACCCGCTCGGCCGGCAGCCCGAAGCGGCCGCCCAGCGCGGTGCGCAGCGACCACGCCCGGCGGTCCGGGTAGCGGTGCAGCTCCAGCGAAGCGACCCGCTTGGCGAGCTGTTCGCCGAAGGCCGCCGGCGGCGGGAACGGCGTCTCGTTCGTGTTGAGCCGGACCGGCACGTCGAGCTGTGGCGCGCCGTAGGGCTCGACGCCGACCAGGTCCGTGCGCACCGGGACCCGCCGGCGCGGTGCGTGCGGGCTCACGACGCGCTCCCGTCCGCCTCCAGGCGGGCCTGTACGGCGCGCGCGTGCGCCGGCAGGTCCTCGGCGTCGCTCAAGGCCCGCACGACCGGGGCCAGGTCGGCCAGGGCGGCGGGTCCGTACTGCACCCAGTTGACCGGGACCAGGAAGTCGTCGGTGCGCAGCCCGCCGGCGAAGCGCGCGGTGCCGCCGGTCGGCAGCGTGTGGTTGGGGCCGGCGCAGTAGTCGCCCAGGGACACCGGCGTGTGGCGGCCGACGAAGATCGCGCCGGCGGTCCGCACGCGGCCGGCGACCGTGGCCGCGTCGGCCGTCTGCACCTCCAGGTGCTCCGCGGCGAACGCGTCGGCGACCGTCACGGCGTGGTCCAGATCATCGACGAGCGCGACCGCCCCCTGGCCGGTCAGAGCCGTGCGCACCCGCTCGGCGTGGCGGGTGGCTGCGACCTCCTCCGCCAGCGCGTCGCCCACCCGGGCCGCCAGGCCCGGCGAGGGGGTGATGAGCAGACAGGTGGCCAACGGGTCGTGCTCGGCCTGGGCGACGAGGTCGACGGCCACGAGCCGCGGGTCGGCCGTGTCGTCCGCGATGACGGCGACCTCGGTCACCCCCGCCGGCGCGTCGATGCCGCAGGCACCCTCGGCGGCCACCTGCCGCTTTGCCTCGGCGACGTACACGTTGCCCGGGCCGACGACCTTGTCGCAGCCGGGCACCGACTCCGTGCCGTAGGCCATGGCCGCCACGGCCTGCGCCCCGCCGACGCGCAGCACGCGGTCCGCGCCGGCGAGGGCGGCGGCCGCGAGCACCGTGGCGTCGACCCGCCCCTCGGGGTCGGGCGGGGTGCACACGACGACCTCGTCGACGCCGGCGACCCTGGCCGGCACGACGGTCATGAGCAGGGTCGACGGGTAGGCGGCGCGCCCGCCCGGCACGTACACGCCGACGCGGCGCAGCGGGTGGTGCCGCACCCCCAGGACGGCGCCGTCGCGCTCGCTCATCCAGTCCTTTGGCTGCGCCCGCTCGTGGAACCAGCGCACCTGCCCGGCGGCCCGCTCGAGCGCCTCGCGCAGCGGAGGGTCGAGCCCCGCCAGGGCCCGGGTCGCCTGCGCGGGGTCCACCGCGGGGTCGCGCCCCTCCCAGCCGTCGAGCTCGCGCGTGAGGCGGCGCACCGCCTCGTCGCCGTCGCGGCGGACGGCCCGCAGGATGGCGAGCACCGTCTCGCGGGCCGAGGCGATCGTCTCCGGCGACGCCCGGGGCAGGCGGCCGCCGGGATCGCGCGGGTCGCCGCGCAAGTCGATGGGCGTCAGCATCACGTCTCTTCGGCCGGCGGGTCTGCGGTTTGGGACGGGGCGGGTGACCCACCCGCCCCGACTGTATCGACTTCCCGCCGGGCCCCGGCACGCACGGTGCCCGCCCGGGAGCGGGCACGTAGGCTTGGCTTGAATGGAGCTGCCGCTGTTCCCCCTCCGCGTGGTGCTGTTCCCGGGCCGCCCACTGCCTTTGCACGTGTTCGAGCCGCGCTACCGTCGCATGCTCGGCGACTGCCTTCGCGTCGGGCGCCGCTTCGGGGTCGTGGCCATCAGGTCGGGCTGCGAGACCGACGCCTACCCCGAGATCTTCGACGTCGGCACCGTCGCGCACATCGAGACGGTGGAGGAGCTGGCCGCCGGGCGCTACGACCTGGCGACGAGGGGCGTCCAGCGCTTCCGCGTCCGCCGTTCGCTGCCCGCCGCACCCTACCCGCGCGCGGAGGTCGAGCTCCTGGCCGACCCGCCCGTGGAGCCCGGCGACGCGGGCCGCGCGCGCGACCTGCGCGCGGTGCTGGCGCCCTACCTGTCGGGACTGGGCGCCCCGGAGGAGCTGCTCGCCCGGCTGCCGCGGGACCCTGTGCGCCTCGGATGGCTGGCGGCCGCGGCGGTGCAGGTGGAGCTGCGGGAGCGCCAGCAGCTGCTGGAGCTCGACTC